>CALRME020000275.1:0-4999 GCA_943369045.1 Sphingobacterium thalpophilum | reverse complement strand
CACATCCAGCCGCTGCGCACTCTTGCCGATCAGCTTCCAGTCCTTGCGGTCCTTGAGCTTCACGGTGCCCGGAGGCGTGGCGGACGCGAACTTGGCCAATTCCCCATAACCGGCCGACTTGCCAGACGGATGCGAGATCACGCCGTCCTTGACCGACAGCTCGGCCACCGGCAGCTTCCATTGCAGTGAAGCCGCTCCCAGCAGCGAGGCGCGTGCTGTGGCAGCCGCCGTGCGAAGCACCTCCCAGGCGTCGGCCACGCTGGACGAGCCGCCCGTGGCATTGATACCCAGTTCGCGCGCCACCTTGCCCACCACCCAGCGGCCGGCCTTGATGCGGCCGAAGCCGTCCTCGGCCTCTTCGTCCAGCGGATGGAAAGGCAGGCTGGCCACCAGCATCGAGACATTTCCGTAAATGGTGTCGGCGCCCGCCTGCTCGATGCGCACGGCCGAGAGCGGCACGTCCAGTTCCTCGGCCGCCAGCATAGGCAGCGCCGTATGCACGCCCTGCCCCATCTCGCTGCGCGGCATGGCGACGATGACCGTGCCGTCGCCCGCGATCTTGATCCAGCCGTTGAGCGGGACCTCGCCCTCCTTGGGTAGCATCAATCCGCCCGAGCCCAGGCGCGAGCGCGCCGGCAGCACACCCCAGCCCACCACCAGAGCGCCGGCCACGCCCGCCGCACTCAAGAGCATGGTCCGCCGCCTCATGCCTTCACTCCCGCCGCGCGCTTGATCGCCGCCCGCACGCGCTGGTAAGTGCCGCAGCGGCAGATGTTGCTCATGGCCTCGTCAATGTCAGCATCGCTGGGTTTGGGCTTTTTCTCCAGCAGCGCCGCGGCGGCCATCAGCATGCCGCTCTGGCAGTAACCGCACTGGGGCACCTGTTCGGCGATCCAGGCAGCCTGCAACGGGTGCGGCTTGCCGGGCGAACCCAGCGCTTCAATCGTCATGATCTTCTTGCCCACGACCGATGACGCCGGCGTCACGCAGGACCGAACGGCCTGCCCATCGACCCGCACGGTGCAGGCGCCGCAGGCAGCGACGCCACAGCCGAACTTGGTGCCCGTCATGTTGAGCACATCACGCAACACCCACAAAAGCGGCATGTTCGGGTCGGCATCGGCCTGCACGGCCTTGCCATTGATTTGCAGTTCCACTGGCCCTCCTCAGAGCATCCATTGCCGTGCTGGACGGCGGGTTCGACGACTATATAGAGGGGTTCTTTGGTGCGATAGGGGCACCGCCCCACAGCCGCACCGGATAATCCCGTGCTTCATGGCACTAATTACCCTCCTGAATGCGCAACTGGCCTTTGGCCATGTCGCGCTGCTCGACCACACCGACTTCGCGCTGGAAAGCGCGGAACGTGTGGGCCTCATCGGCCGCAATGGCGCCGGCAAATCTTCGCTGCTGAAAATCCTCGCTGGCATGGAAAAGCCCGACGACGGCGTTCTGCAGGTCCAGCAGGGCGTGCGCATCGCGTACGTCGCGCAGGAGCCTGTGCTCGACGCGGAAGCGACCGTGTTCGACGCCGCCTGCGCGGGGGTGAAAAACGTTATCGCCCTGATCGAGGACTACAGCCACGGCCGCGGCGACCTGGACACGCTGCAAAGCGCGATCGAGGCGCAGGATGGCTGGAACTGGGAGCAGCGGGTGGGCGAAACCCTGCACCGGCTGCACCTGGACGGTGACGCCGTCATCGGCACGCTCTCGGGCGGCAACCGCAAGCGCGTGGCCCTGGCCCAGGCGCTGGTCACGCGCCCCGACGTGCTGTTCCTGGACGAGCCCACCAACCACCTGGATCTCGATTCCATCGAATGGCTGGAAGGCCTGCTGGTCGATTTCAAGGGCAGCATCGTCACCATCACCCACGACCGGACCTTCCTGGACGCCGTGGCCACGCGCATCGTCGAGCTCGACCGCGGGCAGCTGCGCTCCTACCCCGGCAACTTCACCCAGTACCAGTTCCTCAAGGAAGAACAGCTGGCGCAGGAAGCGGTGATCACGGCCAAGGCCGACAAGCTGCTCGCGCAGGAAGAAATCTGGATCCGCAAGGGCGTGGAAGCGCGCCGCACCCGCGCCCAGGGCCGCATCACCCGCCTGCAGGAGCTGCGCAAGCACCGCGAAGCGCGGCGCGAGGCGCTGGGCAGCGTCAAGCTGGATGTGGCTTCGGGCCAGAGCAGCGGCAAGATCGTGGCCGAGCTGACTGATGTCTACAAGGCCTACGGCGAGAAGAACATCGTCAGCAACTTCACCGGCACCATCCTGCGTGGCGACAAGGTCGGCCTGCTGGGCCCCAACGGCGCGGGCAAGACCACGCTGCTCAAGCTGATCCTGGGCGAAATCGCCCCAGACAGCGGCAAGATCCGCCAGGGTTCGAACCTGCAGGTGGCCTACTTCGACCAGATGCGCAACGCGCTGGACCTGGACGCGACGCTGGAAGACTTCATCAGCCCCGGCAGCGAGTGGATCGAGATCGGCAACCAGCGCAAGCACGTCAAGAGCTACCTGGGCGACTTCCTGTTCTCCCCTGCACGCGCCAATTCGCCGGTGCGGTCCCTGTCGGGCGGCGAGCGCAACCGGCTGCTGCTGGCGCGCCTGTTTGCACGGCCGGCCAATGTGCTGGTGCTGGACGAACCCACCAACGACCTGGACATCGACACGCTGGAACTGCTGGAAGACCTGCTGCAAAACTACGACGGCACCGTGTTCCTGGTCAGCCACGACCGCGCCTTCCTGGACAACGTGGTCACCAGCACCATCGCCTACGAAGGCCCGGGCAAGTGGCGCGAGTACGAAGGCGGCGTGCAGGACTGGCTGATCCAGTCCAAACGCTCGCAGGCGATTGCGGCGGCTTCGGCCAAGGCGGAAGCCAAAGCGCCTGCGCTTTCTTCTTCCACGCCTGCACCTGCTGCCGCACCAGCCGCCGCAGCCGTTGCAGCTCCTGCCCCGGCGAAGAAGAAGCTCAGTTACAAAGAGCAGCGCGAGCTGGAAAGCCTGCCCGCCCTGATCGCGCAGCTGGAAGAAGAGCAGAAAACCATACAGGCCGACCTGGCCGATGGCAGCCTCTACGCCAGCGACGCCACGCTCGCTGCCAGCCTGTCGGCGCGCAACGCGCAGATCGACGACGAACTGATGAAGGCACTGGAGCGCTGGGAAAAGCTCGGCGTGAGCTGAAAACCTCGCTGTAAGCATTTGTCTGTCAGCAGGTCAGCGCGGCGGCTGACCTTGCCCGTGCACTGTTTTGGCTGGCCCGGCAGTACAGTCGTCGCACACCTATGCACAGCCACGCCTTACCCATTTCTTCGCGGCCAGGCCGCGCCTCCCGCTGGACGTTCTGGCGCCTGGCAGTGCTCCTGTCGCTTTCCACCTGGGCAGCAGCCGGCTGCGCCAGCCTTCCCAACAACCTCAACCGCCCGGTCACGATGTCGTTCAACGCGCCGGACGAAACGGCGCTGGGCAAGCTGGTACTGGCCAAGCGCAGCCAGGCAGCCGCGCGCAGCGAATCGGGCTTCCGGCTGCTCGACAACGAAGAGGCGGCCTTCACCAGCCGGCTCGCGCTGATCGAAGGCGCCCAGCGCACGCTGGACCTGCAGTACTACGCCATCCACGCCGATTCGAGCACCGAGGTGCTGCTGGAGCGGCTGCGCGCCGCAGCAGCGCGGGGCGTGCGGGTGCGCATCCTGCTGGACGACTTCAACACCGTGGGCGCCGATGCGCAGGTGCTGCGGATGGCGTTCGAGAAGAATGTGGAACTGCGCTTGTTCAATCCGCTGCCGGGATCACGCCAGTCGCTGGTCACCCGAGTGTTCGGCTCGCTGCACGATGCCGCCCAGATACAAAAGCGCATGCACAACAAGCTGTTCATCGCCGACTCGGCCCTGGGCATCACCGGCGGGCGCAACCTGGGCGACGCCTACTTCGGCCGCAGCGGCGACAGCAACTTTGTCGACCTGGACGTGCTGGCCGCCGGCAAGGTTGTACGCGACATGGCCGCAAGCTTTGACCACTACTGGAACGACGACCTGGCCTATCCGGTGCAGACCCTGTTGTCGAAGCAGGACCTGGAAAACCTTCGCAAGCCCGCGGCCGTCCCCGCGCCGGGCTCGCCCGATGCGGCTGGTGGGGCCAACGCATCAGCTGCGGCAGCGGCCGCCAGACTTCCGCCCGCCACGCCCACCGGCTCGGTGCTGCCCGACGTGACATCGACTGCCGGCGTGCAGCGCCGCCCCATGGACCTCCAGGCCATGACGCTGACCTGGGCGCCGGCGCTGTTGCTGGCCGACAAGCCCGGCAAGATCGGCCCCGGCGACGACGAGGTCGATGCAGGCGACACCGTCGTGGACGGCTTGCTGGCCCTGATGACCCAGGCCAAAAAGGAGGTGCTGATCGTCTCGCCCTACTTCGTGCCCGGCGCACCGATGATGAAGCAGTTCGCCGACCTGCGTACCAGGGGCGTGCGGGTGCGCGTGCTGACCAATTCCCTGGCCTCCAACGACGCGCCGGCCGCACACGCCGGCTATGCGCGCTACCGCAAGCAGCTGCTGGCCATGGGCATCGAGTTATACGAGATGCGCTCCGACCAGGAGGGCTCCATCGGCGGGCTGGGCTCGACGGCAGGCCTGGGTTCGCGCGCGGGCGGCTCCAAGAGCGGCGCCTCGCGCGCCAGCCTGCACAGCAAGGCGGTGTTCATCGACGGCCGGCTGGCGGTGATCGGCTCCATGAACCTGGACCTGCGCTCCCAACTCAAGAACAGCGAAGTGGCGCTGGTGATCCGCAGCGCCAAAGTGGTGGCTGACGCAACACGCCTGATCGAGGGCACGCTCGCGCAAGGCGCCTACCGGCTTGAGCAAACCCCCACTGGCCTGGTATGGCGCGCGCCGCAGGGCGCGAAATTCAAGGACGCGACCGACGAGCCCGAAGCCGGCACCAAGCTCAAGCTGCTGGTCAACATCATCGGCCCGTTCGCACCGGACGAGATGCTCTAGGCGTTCAAAAC
>CALRME020000274.1:0-5036 GCA_943369045.1 Sphingobacterium thalpophilum | reverse complement strand
TGGGTTACACCGAAGACAAGGTCGTCGCCACCGACTTCCGCGGCGACGCCCGCACGTCCATCTTTGACGCCGACGCCAGTATTGCGCTGGACGGTACCTTCGTGAAGCTCGTGTCCTGGTACGACAACGAATGGGGCTACTCGAACAAGTGCCTTGAGATGGTGCGAGTGGTTTCCAAGTAACCCCCTTGCCGGAAGCGGGCTTCTCCGAACTTCTCGCGCAGAAGCCCTTCCTGCGCCTTTGGGTCTCGCGGCTGGCGGGCACCACTGCCAGCCAGATGCTGATGGTCGCCATCGGCTGGCAGATGTATGACCTGACCGGCAGCGCCTGGGACCTGGGCCTCATCGGGCTCTACCAGTTTGCCCCCGCGCTGGCGATGACTCTGGTAGCCGGTCACTTCGCTGACCGCTACCACCGCGGCCGCATCGTCGCCGCCTGCCTGGCCGCCCAATGCGTTGCCGCCCTCGTGCTGATGGACGCCGGCCTGTCGCACTGGGCCTCGCGCGAACTGCTGCTGGGCATCTCGCTGCTGCTGGGCTGCATACGCCCTTTCCAGATGTCGGCGCAACAGGCCCTGACGCCTGCGCTGGTGCCGCTGCCGCTGCTGCAGCGGGCGATGGCATTCAGCGCCATGGGCATGCAGGCGGCGGTCATCGGTGGCCCGGCGCTCGGCGGCCTGATCTTCGTTGCGGGCGTGGATCGGGTCTATGGCAGTTGTGCGGCCTTTTTTTCCATCGGCTGCCTGCTGATGGCCACGCTGCGTTATGACCACGTGCCTCCGCCGCGCGAGCCGACAACAGTGCGCACGCTGCTGGCGGGTGTGCGCTTCATCTGGGAGCGCAAGGTGGTGCTGGGCGCCGTGTCACTGGACCTGTTCGCCGTGCTGCTGGGCGGCGCCACGGCCCTGCTGCCGATGTTTGCGCGCGACATCCTGCACGTAGGTCCCCAGGGGCTTGGCTTTCTGCGCGGCGCGCCCGCGCTGGGCGCGCTGGCAGTATCGATGGCCCTCACCCGCTGGCCGCTGCGCCGCAAGGTCGGGCGCACCCTGTTGCTGGCGGTGGCGGTGTTTGGCCTGTGCATGGTGGTCTTCGGCCTGTCGACCAGCTTTGTGCTGTCGATGGTGGCGCTGGCCATCTCGGGCGGCGCCGACATGGTCAGCGTGGTGATCCGCCAGACCCTGGTGCAGCTGGAGACGCCCGACAACATGCGCGGCCGGGTCGGCGCCGTCAATTCCGTCTTCATCGGCGCCAGCAACCAGCTGGGCGAATTTGAATCCGGCGCCACGGCCGCCTTGCTGGGGCCGGTAGGTTCCGTGGTGGTCGGGGGTATCGGCTGTGTGATCGTGGCACTGGCCTGGCGCCGCCTGTTCCCGGGTTTGGCCCAACGGGAGCGGCTCGACTCGCCGGCTTGACGCAGGAACTACAGGCTCGTATCGTTACCTTTCTACTTATAAATTGTAGGGAGGAGTGCAATGGCATTACAGCCGTTCGAGCCCTGGCTCGCGGGAAAGAGCTGGACGCAGGGCGTGCGGTACAGCAAGGCCGTCGCTTGCCTGCTGCCCCCCGCAGCGCTGACGCTGGACATTCCCCACTTGACCGGGCAAGCCGCCTTCTCGCAGGAATTCGCCGCATTGCTGGCCTGGCAGCTCACCGCCGAAGCCTTCTTCCTGGGCGTTATCGCCGCAGACCGTTGGCATCGCCCGGCAAAAGGCCGGGAGGCCATGCTCAACGTCGTTGCTGCGTGCGCCATGGTTCTTGCCACCTGGATAGGTGTCATCGCCAGCTGGCGCAGCGGCGACCTCTCCATCTACGTGACGGGCATTACCTTTGTCGCAACCGTCCTGTGCACCCCGCGCCCGGTGCGAAAGCCCATGTACGTCCTGAGCCTGCTGCCGCTGGCGTGGCCGGCCTGGCATCGGGCCGCCGACGGCATAGGCACCCTTGTGCTGATGGTCAACCCTTTCTGCGTGGTGTTCCTGTGCATCGTGCTCGACCGTTTCAGCTACTCGCGCAACCGGGAGCTCTACGCCGAAACCCAGCGCGCCGACAACGAGCGGGCACGGGCCGACAAGGTCCTCTACAACGTGCTGCCGGCTTCCGTCGCGGACGAACTCAAGCAGGACGAGAAGGTCGATGCACGCAAGTTCGAGAACCTGGGCGTCCTGTTCGCCGACCTGGCAGGCTTCACTTACTATTCGCGGTCCCTGCCACCGGACGCGCTGGTGCTGATGCTCAACCAGATCTTCTCGGCCTTCGATGAACTGGTTGACCGGCACGGACTGGAGAAGATCAAGACCATAGGCGATGCCTACATGGTGGCGTCGCACCAGCGCATTGATGCGCTGTGCGACCTCGCGCTCGACATGCAGCAGGCCATCGGACGCTACAACGAGGCCAATGGCACAAACCTGGCCCTGCGCATCGGCATCAACGCCGGTCCCGCCGTCGCGGGCGTGATTGGCGTCAAGCGCTTCCTGTACGACGTCTGGGGCGACACCGTGAACGTGGCCAGCCGCATGGAGGAAACCGGCCAGGCCGGCGCCGTACAGGTGACGGAAGCGGTGTACAGCCAGGTGAAACGCCTGTTCACCTTTGCTCCCCGGGGGCCCATGGAGGTTCGCGGCCGGGGAACGATGGCGACCTGGTGGCTGACCGCCCGCGCCGCCGATCAGGCAGGCTGAATGGCCGCGCTGCCGCCGGCCCGTTCCTGCCGGCCGTCGGGGTGGCGCGCGAAGTGCGCCGCATCGGTGCCATGCACCGGCGCGGCGTCGGCGAACGGCCAGCCGCCGAACTGGGTGCGGCGGTAGTCCTGCATGGCCTGCATGATTTGCGCCTGCGTGTTCATCACGAACGGGCCGTACTGGGCCACGGGCTCGGCTATCGGCTTGCCCTGAAGCAGCAGGAATTCGCCTTCCACGTCGCCGTTGAGCAGCTCGACCGGCTGGCCGGCGCCCACCTCGATGGCGGCGATGCCCTTGATCACCTCGCCACCCACGGAAACGCTGGCACCCTTGAAGAAATACAGGTTGCGGCGCGTGCCCTGGCCGGCGGCGGCGGGCAAGGTCCAGCGCGCGCCGGGTGCCATGCGGATCGTCCAGATGGCGACGTCGGCGCCTTCCTGCGAAGCCCATGAATCGGGCGGCGGCGGCAGCGGCGCACCTGCGCCTGCAAGCGTGCCGGCCACCACCGCCACTTCGGTCTCGCGGCCGGATTCATCTTTTGTAACCAGGCGCGGGATGTCCTTGTTCCAGAACATGGTGAAGTGCGCCGGCACCATCTTGTTCTTCGCAGGCAGGTTCAGCCAGATCTGGAACAGCTCCAGCGGGTTGGGTTGGCCTTCGTCAAGCAGGGGGAACATCTCGGAATGCACCACGCCACCACCGGCCGTGAGCCATTGCGCGTCGCCGCCGCCAAAGCGCGCGGTCGCGCCCAGCGAATCGGAGTGGTCGATGAGGCCCTTGCGCACCACAGTCACGGTTTCAAAACCGCGGTGCGGATGGGCCGGGAAGCCCGGCACGCTGTCGCCGTGGTACATGCTCCAGCCGTCCTTGCGGCTGAAGTCCTGGCCGATGTCACGCCCTGCCAGCGAGGCGGCCGGCCCCATCTGCCCGTTGCCTTTAGGGTAGGCGTCGTCGTGGTACGCGCAGAACAGGAAGGGGTCCATGGTCTCCCACGGGAAACCGAGGGGCTTGACCTTGAGGACGGGGCTGGCAGACATGAAACAGGGCCTTTCAAAGAAAGTATCTGAGGGCCGGCCGGCCGCTTTCAAGCGGCCCGGGACTTCAGTGGTGGTGGCCGTGCTCGCCGTGCACGTGGCGGTGCTCGATCTCTTCGCCAGTGGCCGTGCGCACGCCCAGCACTTTCAGCGTGAAGCGCAGCTCCCGGCCCGCCAGCGGGTGGTTACCGTCCAGCATGACCACCGGGCCCTTGATCTTCATCACGTGGAAGACGTGCGGTGTGCCGTCGTCGGTGCGGCCCTCGAGCTGGCCGCCGACCTTCACGCCTGGCGGGAATTCGCTCTTGGGGATGGTTCGCACCAGCGATTCGTTGCGCTCGCCGAAAGCATCCTCGGGCTTGAGCTGCAGTGTGACCTCATGGCCCGCTTCCTGTCCGTCTAGCGCCGCCTCGATCTTGGGCAGGGTGTTCTCGTAGCCGCCGTGCAGGTAGACCATGGGGTCCTTGCTGGCTTCGATCAGCTTGCCGCTGGCTTCTGCCACCTTGTATTGCAGGGTGACGACCGTGTCTTTTGCGATTTTCATGGGACCGATTTTGCCGCGAGAAGCAGTGGACGTGTTTCTCAGGCCTTTTGCGCCGGCTGTGGCAACAGGCGGAACGCCGCGGAGCCCAGCACCAGCAAAGCCGCTATGGTGCCGAGCACTGACAGGAAGGGGTCAGCGCCGTGCGACCCCGCGACCGAGGCGACAACGCCGGTGAACCACTGCATCAGCGCAACGCCCATGAACATGGCCATGGTGAACACGGCCATCGCGCGGCCCGTCATGCCGGCCGGATAGGCAGCCTTCACGTCCGCGTATTGCAGCACCATGTAGCCCGACAGCAGGCCTACGGCAACCGACAGTCCGACGTCGGCGGCCGCGCCCGGGTTGAAGGCCATTGCCGCGAACAGCGCCGCGAGCACCAGCGTGTAACCGGTGATCCAGCGCCGGCGCGAGGCGTTGCCGGGGTCGAGCTTTCCGAAAAGCGGCGGGCCGGCCATGCTGACCACCGACACGGCCAGCGCCACGTTGCCGCTTTGCACCAGCGAAAAACCGTGCCGCTCGATCAGCAACGGCCCCAGCCACAGTCCGCGCAGCGAGAGGAAGGACGCGTAGGTGAAGATGGCCAGGCCGATGATGCCCAGCGTGTGCGGCAGGCGGAACAGCTCGCCGTATCCGCGCACGGCTGCCAGCAGCGAGATCTTCGGCACGGCTTGCGGCCCCGGTGTCTCGCGTACCAGCGAATAGATCGCCAGCCAGGCCAGCGCCGCGCAGGCTGCCAGCGCGAAGAAGCCCGCGCGCCAGGACTGGTGCTCGATCA
>CALRME020000273.1:0-5047 GCA_943369045.1 Sphingobacterium thalpophilum | reverse complement strand
GGTTGACGGCGTTGAACGACTGCGAGCCGCCGCTGACTTCCATCACGGCCAGTGTCTTGCCTTGGGTGGGGCGTACCGCGCCAACGCTCAGTGGTATCCAGTCGATCTGCGACTTCATGATGCCGGTCATCGCGCCGTGGCGTTCGGGCGAAGTCCACACCATGCCTTCCGCCCAGTGCGCGAGTTCGCGCAGTTCCTGGACCTTCGGGTGCGTATCGGGCGCGCCGTCGGGCTGCGGCAGGCCCGCAGGATCGTAGATTCGGGCTTCAGCACCCATCGCTTGCAGCAAGCGCGCAGCCTCTTCGCTCAGCAGGCGGCTGTACGAGCGCTCGCGTAATGAGCCGTACAGCAGCAGGATGCGGGGCGGATGCGTTGGCGGCGCAGCCAGGCCCAGGTCAGTAGCGGACGGAACGCGAAACGACGCCTCGTGCACGGCGGGCAAGTTCTCAAGGCTGGCCGACACGCTGGCCCTCTACGTCGATGACGGCTTGCCCGTCTTCCTTGTTGAAAGCAGCCCGCTGCGGTGCAGCCAGGATATCGAGCACCAGCTCCGAAGGCCGGCACAACTTCGTGCCCAGCGCCGTGACGACGATGGGGCGATTGATCAGGATGGGATGCGCCAGCATCTGGTCGATGAGTTGATCGTCGGACCACTTCGGGTCATCGAGCTGCAGGTCGTCATAGGGTGTGCCCTTGCGGCGCAGCAGCTCGCGGGTGGGGATGCCCATGGCGGCGATCAGCCGTACCAGCGTTGCGCGGTCAGGCGGTGTCTTGAGGTATTCGATCACCTCGGGCTCGACGCCGCTGTTGCGGATCAGAGCGAGCGTGTTTCGCGAAGTGCCGCAGTCGGGGTTGTGATAAATCAGGACGGTCATGTGTTGGTCATTGCAATAATTCAACGATCATTGTATTATCAAACCATGACTGAAGCCCAAACGCTTTCCGCCCTCGCCGCCCTGGCACAAGTTCAGCGGCTACGCGCTTTCCGCACGCTGGTGGTGGCCGGCCCTGAGGGGATGACACCGTCGGTGATCGCCGAAAAGCTCGGCATTGCGCCGAGCGCGTTGTCGTTCCACCTGAAGGAGCTCAACCACGCCGGCCTGGTGGCCATCGAGCCGCGAGGCCGCAACCTCATTTACCGGGCGAACTTCGAATCCATAAACGGCTTGCTGGGTTACCTCGCCGAGCACTGCTGTGAAGGCGCGACCTGCGCGGTCGACGCCGGCCCCATCTGCACCACTTGCTGAAAGGAAACACCATGAAGCGCTTTCACGTTCACGTCCATGTCCAGGACTTGCCCAAAAACATCGCCTTCTATTCCGCCATGTTCGGCGAGCAGCCGGCGCGCCAGGAAGGCGACTACGCGAAATGGATGCTCACCGACCCGCCGGTGAATTTCGCGATCTCCACGCGCGGCGATGCTGCCGGTGTTGACCACCTGGGCATCCAGGTCGACAACGCGGACGAGCTCGCGGCCATGCGGTCGAACGCGGCGCGCGCCGACATGGCCCTCGCAGACGATGGCGAAACCAGCTGCTGCTACGCGCGCAGCGACAAGTACTGGGTGACCGATCCGCAGGGCATCGCGTGGGAGCAGTTCCATACGCTCGCGGACATTCCCGTTTTCAGCGAGAAGGCGGCGGACAAGTCCAGGGCTGCCTGCTGTGCGGCAAAGGCTCCCGCGCAGGCGCAGGCCTGCTGCTGAACAACGGAGTTTCCAGTGACCGACCAAGCCATCAACGTCCTCTTCCTGTGCACGCACAACTCGGCGCGCAGCATCCTGGCCGAAGCCACGCTTAACCACCTCGGCCAGGGCCGCTTCAAGGCGTACTCCGCCGGCAGCAGCCCGCGCGAGAACCAGAAACCCAACTCCATGGCCATCGAGGTGCTCGACAAGGTGGGCATCTCCACCCAGGGGCTCTACAGCAAGAGCTGGGACGAATTCGCAAAGTCCGATTCGCCGCAGATGGACCTGGTGATCACCGTTTGCGACAACGCAGCCGGTGAGGCCTGCCCTTACTGGCCCGGCCAGCCGGCCACGGCGCACTGGGGCTACCCCGATCCGTCGGAGGTGCAAGGCACGGACGAGCAGCGGGCGGAGGCATTCCGCCAGACGCTGCACGCCATCCGCAGGCGTCTCGAGCTGCTGGTCAACCTGCCCGCGGACCGTGTACAGAAGCTGATGCTGCAGCAGACGGCGCGCGAACTGTCCAAGACCTGATGGCACACGGCTTTCGTCAGGCGGTCGCGGCCGAGTTCGCGGGCACGGCCATGTTGTTGTGCGCCGTCATCGGCTCGGGCGTGATGGGCGAGCGGCTGGCCAACGGGAACCTGGCCGTGGCGCTGCTGGCCAACACGCTGGCGACCGTGTTCGCGCTGTTCGTGCTGATCGAGGTGCTGGGGCCGGTCAGCGGCGCGCACTTCAATCCGGTGGTCACGGGCGTGCTCGCAGCCAAAGGGCTGTTTGCGCAGGAGCAGCGCTGGCTCTGGGTCGGCGGCTTCGTGGCTGCGCAGCTGGCAGGCGCAGTGGCCGGCGCCTGGCTCGCGCACGCCATGTTCGAGCTGCCCATCCTGCAGGCCAGCACCCATGTGCGCGAGGGCTGGGGCCAGTGGACCGCCGAACTCGTGGCCACCGCCGGCCTGGTGTTTGTCGTGCTGAAAGCGCCGGCCGGCAAGGCGGCGGCGCTGGTCGCCTGCTACATCGGCGCGGCGTACTGGTTCACCGCCAGCACCTCGTTCGCGAACCCGGCCGCAGTAGCCGGCCGCATGTTCAGCGACACCTTTGCGGGGATCGCTCCGGGGAACGCGCTTGCCTTCGTGTTGGCGCAGCTGGCTGGCGGCGTCGCGGGGATGCTGCTGGCCGCCGCCCTGTCTGAAAAGTAAAAAGGGCACCCGGCTGCAGAGCAATACCGGTGCGGCCTCCCAAGGCACCCGGGCTGCAGCCCAATAGCCATGCGCTTTGCGGGCCGGTGCTTTTTCTAAGTCAGGTGCCACGTTTCGCCAGTAGTTCCTCGACCAGCCCGGTCAGCCCAGCGCGCTCCGCGTCCGGCCTGAACAGCGGCGCGCGCAAGGCGCATTGGGCGGACAGGCGTTGCAGCAGGCCTGGTGTGTTGCCCGCCAGCTGGCCGGCGCGGCACTCGGTGAGCAGCCCGGCCAACCCCGCCGCGTCGCCGTGGTCAAAGTAACCGCCATAGTCGTCTCCCAGCATGCCGACATTGCCGTCAATGCGCGAGGCCAGAACCGGCGTGCCGCTGAGCGCCGCTTCCATGATCACGTGGGCGCCGCCTTCGACTGCGCTGGTGTGCACCAGCACATGTGCGCGCTGGATGGCGCGGCGGGTGGATTCGTGCGGCAGCGCGCCGAGCCATCGGTATTGCGGGCAGAGCTCCTGGGTCTGGCGGGCCAGCTCGCCCAGCTCCGGCTCGCTGGCCTCGCCGATGTGACGGATGCGTATTGCAGCGTGGCCACGCAGCAGGCGCGCAGCCTCGAACAGTGTCTGCGGGCTCTTGACCTGCCGCAGATGGCCCACCATCACCGCCAGCAGCGAGTGGGGCAGCTTGTGCAGCACCTGGCGCGGCGTGCTGGACTGGTAGATGACACGCGCCTTGGCGCGCAGGGAGGCGGGCAGGGCTTCGACGCCCAGGTCCTGCAGCACTACCAGCCGGTGGGCTGCGGCCATGGACTGCTGGGCCGGCGTGTCGTGCGCGAGGTCGCCGTACAGGTCGGTGCCGGTCAGCACCACGGCCAGTGTGCTGTTGCTGCGCGCCTTGGCCCAGGCGGCGATGGATGTGGCGGAGCGGCGCGCGTGCAGGGCCAGCATCACGTCGTCGCGAACCGCCTGTGCATCGGGCCATTCGCGCGTGATGCGGGCGTAGCAGTCCATACCCAGCAGCTGCCGCCAGCGCTTCGCGGTCTGCCAGTTGCCGTTGTTGGCGTCCGCCAGCGCGGGGCTTACGATGACGACCGATGGACGCTTCATTCCCCGGTTATAGCGCGGCGCAGGCCCTTCGCACGGGCGGCGTGCGCGAAGTGCGCGATGCGCTGCTGGCGGCGCGCCAGCGCACTCTGGTGCATGCCGGCGCTTATGCGCAGGCGCTTGAGCCGGCCGGCATGCGCATCCCCTACGACGCCGCGCTCAACCCGCCGCTGTGGGAGCTGGGCCACATCGCCTGGTTCCAGGAGTACTGGATCGCGCGCAGCCGGCAGCGCGCTGCCGGCGTGCTGTGCAAGCCCGAACACGAACGTGCGCCTTCGCGCCTGGCAAGCGCTGACCGCTGGTACGACTCCAGCCGGGTCGCGCATCGCCTGCGCTGGGAGCTTGACCTGCCCGCAGCGCACGAAGTGCACAGCTACCTGGCGCAAACACTGGACGACACGCTGGCGCTGCTGGATGCGCTGCCCACCGATGCGGACGAGGGCGACCTGTATTTCTACAAGCTGGTTGCGCTGCACGAGGAGATGCACGCGGAGGCCAGTGCCTACATGGCGCGGGCGCTGGGCATCAGCATCCCTTTGTGCTCGCGCGCGCCGCTGCATACCGCCAACCAGCCGACGCTCGCGATCCCCGCGCAGGTGTTCCGGCTCGGATACGAAGGCCCGGGCTTCGCCTTCGACAACGAACTGGGCGCACACGACGTGACCCTGCCCGCCTTCGAAATGGACGCCACGCCCGTGAGCTGGGCGCGCTTCATGCCTTTCGTGGAAGGCGGCGGCTACGCACAGCCGCGATGGTGGGGCAGCGAAGGCTGGCGGTGGCTGCAGGCGCATCCCGTCCTGCCTGACCCAGCCGGTGCGCCCGCAGGTGCCGCCGCCGTGCACCTGAGCGCACATGAGGCGCAGGCCTGGTGCCGCTGGGCCGGGCGCCGCCCGCCCACCGAAGCGCAATGGGAATGCGCGGCGCTGACCGCGCCCGGCTTCGTGTGGGGCGAAGTGTGGGAATGGACCGCCTCGGCCTTTGAGCCCTACCCCGGCTTCACGCCCCACCCTTACCGCGACTACTCCGCCCCGTGGTTCACCACCCGCCGCGTGCTGCGCGGCGCCTGCAACG
>CALRME020000272.1:0-5048 GCA_943369045.1 Sphingobacterium thalpophilum | reverse complement strand
CTAATTGACGTTTACGTAAACGTCAATTAGACTTGCGCCCATGACACAGCCCGTTTTCGAGCCGAAGGACGCCGGCTATGCCGAGCGCGTGCGCGCCAGTTTTGCACGCCAGGGCGCCATGTCCCACATAGGCGCCGAACTGGCCGAAGTGGCGCCGGGGCGCGTGGTCATCGAGCTGCCCTGGGCGCAGCCGCTGACGCAGCAACACGGCTTCCTGCATGCCGGAATGGTGGCCACGGCCCTGGATTCGGCCTGCGGCTATGCAGGGTTCAGCCTGATGCCGGGCGACGCCGCGGTGCTCACCATCGAGTTCAAGATCAATCTGCTGGCACCCGCCAAAGGGCAGCGCTTTCGCATGGAAGGCCTGGTGCTCAAGCCCGGGCGCACCATCACCGTGACAGAGGGCCGGGCGTATGCGATCGACGAAGGCCGCGAAAAGCTTATCGCCACCATGAACGCCACCCTCATGGCCGTCGTCGGCCGTGAAGGCGTGCAGCACTGACTATTTGAAGAGACAAGCCAAATGAACCTTCCAGGCCTCAATTTCCAGCTGGGTGAAGACATCGATGCGCTGCGCGATGCCGTGCGTGAATTTGCCCAGGCCGAAATCGCGCCGCGCGCCGCCGAGATCGACCGAAGCGACCAGTTCCCCATGGACCTGTGGCGCAAGATGGGCGAGCTGGGCGTGCTGGGCATCACCGTGGGCGAGGAATACGGCGGCGCCAACATGGGCTACCTGGCCCACATGATCGCGATGGAGGAAATCTCGCGCGCCTCCGCTTCCGTGGGCCTGTCCTACGGCGCGCACAGCAACCTGTGCGTCAACCAGATCAAGCGCAACGGCAACGACGAGCAGCGAAGGAAATACCTGCCCAAGCTGATTTCCGGCGAGCACGTGGGCGCGCTGGCCATGAGCGAGCCGGGCGCCGGCAGCGACGTCATCTCCATGAAGCTCAAGGCAGAAGACAAGGGCGGCTACTACCTGCTCAACGGCAGCAAGTTCTGGATCACCAACGGCCCTGACGCCGACACTCTCGTGGTTTACGCCAAGACCGAGCCCGAGCTGGGCGCGCGCGGTGTCACGGCCTTCCTGATCGAAAAGGGCATGAAGGGCTTTTCCATCGCGCAAAAGCTCGACAAGCTGGGCATGCGCGGCAGCCACACGGGCGAGCTGGTGTTCCAGAACGTGGAAGTGCCGCTGTCGAACGTGCTCGGCACGCTCAATGGCGGCGCCAGGGTGCTGATGTCCGGGCTGGACTACGAGCGCGCCGTGCTCACCGGCGGGCCGCTGGGCATCATGCAGTCGGTGATGGACAACATCGTCCCCTACATCCACGACCGCAAGCAGTTCGGACAGAGCATCGGCGAGTTCCAGCTGATCCAGGGCAAGGTGGCCGACATGTACACCGTGCTGCAGGCTGGCCGGTCTTTCGCCTACACCGTGGCCAAGAACCTCGACATGCTGGGCACCGAACACGTGCGCCAGGTGCGCAAGGATTGCGCCTCGGTGATCCTGTGGTGCGCCGAGAAGGCTACCTGGATGGCCGGCGAGGGCATCCAGATCTATGGTGGCAACGGCTACATCAACGAATACCCGCTGGGCCGCCTGTGGCGCGATGCCAAGCTGTACGAGATCGGCGCCGGCACCAGCGAAATCCGCCGCATGCTGATCGGCCGGGAGCTTTTCGCCGAGACGATGTAGGTAGTTCCACGTCAGGGCGGCGGATGTCGCCGCCGCAGGCGAAAATAGCGCTTATGTCCTCCTTACAAGACCTCTTCACCCACAACCGCGCCTGGGCCGCCCAGATGGAGAAGGAGCGCCCCGGCTTCTTCACCGGCCTGATCAAGCAGCAGACGCCCAAGTTCATGTGGATCGGCTGCTCGGACAGCCGGGTGCCGGCCAACCAGATCACGGGGCTCGAGCCGGGCGAGGTGTTCGTGCACCGCAACGTCGCCAACATCGTCGTCCATTCCGACCTGAACGCCCTGTCGGCGATCCAGTTCGCGGTGGAGATGCTCAAGGTCAAGCACATCATGGTGGTCGGCCACTACGGTTGCGGCGGCGTGATGGCCGCGCTGCACGGCACGCGCATCGGCCTGGCCGACAACTGGATCCGGCACATCCAGGACGTGCGCGACCGCCACCGCGGCCTGCTGGACAACATGGCGCCCGAGCGGCGCGGCGACGCGCTGGTCGACCTGAACGTGATCGAGCAGGTGGTCAACGTCTGCGTCAGCACCGTGATGGTGGACGCCTGGGCCAAGGGCCAGGAAGTCAGCATCCACGGCTGGGCCTTCGGCGTCCACGACGGCCTGTTGCAGGACCTGAACATGAACGTGTCGAGCACCGATTCGATAGAGCCTCTTTACCGCGCTGCCGTTGAAGCCGTGGTCGCCAAACGCTCGGGGGCCTGAACCGTGTTCCCGCAGCGCCTGGATTCGCCGCTGGCCTATGACATCGCCAAGGCGATGATGGATGGCTTCAACCGCCACTATCGCCTGTTCCGAACCGAGTCGGCGCGCGCCAAGCACCGCTTCGAGACGGCCGACTGGCACGGCCAGCAGCGCGCCCAGCGCGAGCGCATCGAGTTCTACGACCTGCGCGTCAAGGAAGCCACCGCCCGGCTGGAAAAGGAATTCAAGGCCGGCGAGCAGCCCATGGACGTGTGGCAGCAGATCAAGCTGCACTACATCGGCCTGCTGGTGGACCACCACCAGCCCGAACTGGCCGAGACCTTCTTCAATTCGGTGACGACCAAGATCCTGCACCGCACGCACTTCCACAACGACTTCATCTTCGTGCGGCCCGCCGTCAGCACCGAATACATCGAGAACGAGGAGCCGGCGGCCACGCCGACCTACCGCGCCTACTACCCCACGCGCGAGAACATGCACGAAACCATCGTGCGCATCATCGACAACTTCCGCCTGCAAAAGCCTTTTGACAACCTCGAGCGCGACGCGGGTTACGTGTTCGACGCGATGAACGGCCGGCTGTCGACCGTGAAGCTGCGCGCCAACTTCCAGATCCAGGTGCTCTCGTCGCTGTTCTTCCGCAACAAGGGCGCCTATGTGGTGGGCAAGATCATCAACGGCTTCAATGAGGTGCCGTTCGCGCTGCCCATCCTGCACAACAAGGCCGGCAAGCTGGTGATCGATGCGGCCCTGTTCGGCGAGGACGACCTGCAGGCCCTGTTCAGTTTCGCCCGGGCCTACTTCATGGTCGACATGGAAATCCCGTCGGCCTACGTGCAGTTCCTGCGCTCCTTGATGCCCAGAAAGCCGCGCAATGAGATTTACAACGCGCTGGGCCTGGCCAAGCAGGGCAAGACCCTTTTCTACCGCGACTTCCTCTATCACCTGAAGCACTCCAGCGACAAGTTCCGCATCGCGCCCGGCATCAAGGGCATGGTGATGCTGGTGTTCGACCTGCCGTCCTTTCCCTATGTGTTCAAGCTGATCAAGGACTACTACCCGCCGCAGAAGGACACCACGCGCGAGCAGATCAAGGGCAAGTACCTGCTGGTCAAGCAGCACGACCGCGTGGGCCGCATGGCCGACACGCTGGAGTACAGCGAGGTGGCCTTCCAGCGCGACCGCTTCGAGGACGAGCTGATCGAGGAGATCCGCAAGTTCGCACCGAGCCAGCTGGAGATCGGCGACCGTGACGGCGACGGCATCGAGGAGGTGGTGATCAAGCACCTCTACATCGAGCGGCGCATGATCCCGCTGAACATCTACCTGCAGGAAGCCTTCGACGCGGGCACGCAGGACGAGCTGGCCCTGAGCCAGATCGAACGCGCCGTCGTCGAGTACGGCAACGCCATCAAGGACCTGGTGGCCGCCAACATCTTTCCCGGCGACATGCTCTGGAAGAACTTCGGCGTCACGCGCAACGGCAAGGTTGTGTTCTACGACTACGACGAGATCGAATACATCACCGACTGCAACTTCCGCAAGGTGCCGGCGGCGCGCAACGAGGAAGACGAGATGTCCGGCGAGGTCTGGTACACCGTCGGCCCCAAGGACGTGTTCCCCGAGACCTTCGGCCCCTTCCTGCTGGGCAACCCCTCGGTGCGCGAGGTGTTCATGGCGCACCACGCCGACCTGCTCGATGCCGCCTTCTGGCAGGCCCACAAGGAGCGCATCCAGGCCGGCCATGTGCACGACGTGTTCCCTTACGAGCGCGACAAGCGCTTCGGCCGCGTGGCGGACCGCGCCACGGTGGAGTGAGCCAGCATGAACGCGCGTGATGCATGGGAACTCGCCAGCTTCGTCGTGACGGCGCTGGGCCTGCCGTTCGCCATCGCCTTCTTCGTCTGGGGCGAGCGCAAGGAGCGCGACAGTGAGGAGGAAGAGGCCTACCAGCTGCTCTCGGACGCCTACAACGACTTCCTCAAGGTGGTGCTGCACAACGCCGACCTGCACCTGCGCACCAACGAGCCGCTGCCGCACCCCACGGCCGAACAGAACGAGCGCATCCTGGTGATCTACGACATGCTGATCTCGCTGTTCGAGCGCGCCTACATCGTGGCCTGGACGCCCAACATGAACGAGGTCGAGAAGCGCCGCTGGAACAGCTGGGACGACTTCATGCGCGAATGGTGCCGGCGCGAAAACTTCTTCAACGCCCTGCCACTGCTGCTGCGCGGCGAAGACCCCCAGTTCCAGAAATACATCCTGCAGGTTGCGCAAGAAGAACGCGGCTCGATCTTCAGCCAGTCCATCAACCAGTCATTCATCCAGACTTCCCAAGGAGCAAACCATGTCTGAATCCATCGTCATCCTCGGCGCAGCGCGCACACCCATGGGCGGCTTCCAGGGCGACTTCTCGTCGCTCTCGGCCCACGACCTCGGTGGCGCCGCCATCAAGGCCGCCATCGAACGCTCGGGCATCGCGCCCGAAAAGGTCGATGAAGTCCTGTTTGGCAACTGCCTGATGGCAGGCCAGGGCCAGGCGCCCGCACGCCAGGCCGGCTTCAAGGGCGGCCTGCCCGCCAGCACCGGCGCGGTGACGCTGTCCAAGATGTGCGGCTCGGGCATGGAAG
>CALRME020000271.1:0-5074 GCA_943369045.1 Sphingobacterium thalpophilum | reverse complement strand
ACGCTGGCCAGTTTCGCGACCTTCCTGGGCATCGCCTGGTGGGCCTATTCCCGGCAGAACCGCCAGCGTTTCGACGAAGACGCGCTGATCCCGTTCCGCCAGGATTGATTCCCGAAAGCCAAGCATGAGTGACTTTGACGCCAATTTCTGGTCGGTCTACGTGGCCGCCGCAACCCTGCTGAGCATCGTGGCCTGCCTGGTGCTGCTGTGGGTGACCGCACGCAAGAAGGTCGTGGCCAGCGCCGACAACACCACCGGCCACGTCTGGGACGGGGACCTGCGTGAAGCAAACAACCCCATGCCGCGCTGGTGGGTGTGGCTGTTCGTGCTGAGCATCGTGTTCGGCCTGCTCTACCTGGTGGCCTACCCGGGCCTGGGCAACTACCCCGGCCAGCTGGCCTGGAGCACGAGCAATGAATACGCCAAAGAGACCGCCCAGGCCAACAAGGAACTCGAGCCGCTGTATGCGAAGTTCGTGGCCATGAAGACGCCCGAGCTGGCGGCCGATGCGTCGGCCATGGCCATCGGCGAGCGCCTGTTCATGAACAACTGCGCCCAGTGCCACGGCTCGGACGCCCGCGGCAGCAAGGGCTTTCCCAACCTGACCGACGGCGACTGGCTGCACGGCGGCGCGCCGGAGAAGATCGCCGAGTCCATCACGAAAGGGCGGCACGCACAGATGCCACCCATGGCCGCTGCGGTCGGCACGCCCGATGACGTCAAGAACGTTGCCAACCATGTGCTGCGCCTCTCGGGCAATCCGCACGATTCGGTCCGCGCCGAACTGGGCAAGTCCAAGTTCATGGCGTGCGCCGCCTGCCACGGCATGGACGGCAAGGGCAACCAGGCGCTGGGCGCGCCCAACCTCACCGACGACGTGTGGCTGCATGGCTGGGGCGAGGCCGCCATCATCAGCATGATCAACCTGGGCAAGATCAATGACATGCCGGCCCAGACCGGCAAGCTGACCGAGGCGCAGATCCATGTGCTGGCCTCCTATGTCTGGGGCTTGTCCAACAAGCCGGTCCCGGCCAAGCCCTGAGCCGCTGATGGATCGCGCCGCCAAGGTCATTCCCATCATCCCGCTGGAACAGGACGGGGAGGGCGAATCGCTGTACGAGGCGCAGAAGAAGATCTATCCGCGTTCGGTCAAGGGCCTGTTTGCCAGCTGGCGCTGGGGCTTCGTGTTCCTGACCCAGCTGGTGTTCTACGGCCTGCCATGGCTGCAATGGGGCACCGAGGCGGGCTCGAGGCAGGCGGTGCTGTTTGACCTGGCCGCGCGGCGGTTCTACATCTTCGGCTATGTGCTGTACCCGCAGGATTTCATCTACCTCACGGGCCTGCTGGTCATCAGCGCGCTTTCGCTGTTCCTGTTTACCGCCGTGGCCGGGCGCCTGTGGTGCGGCTTCGCCTGCCCACAGACCGTCTACACGGAGCTGTTCCTCTGGATAGAGCGCAAGGTCGAGGGCGACCGCACGGCGAGGCTGCGCCTGGACGGCTCGCCCATGTCGATGGAAAAGCTGGTTCGCAAGTGGTTCAAGCACATCCTTTGGCTGGGCCTGGCCATGTGGACCGGCTTTACCTTCGTTTCCTACTTCACGCCGGCCCGCGAGCTCGGCCTTGAATTCCTGCAGACGCGCATGGGCTCGTGGGAAGTGTTCTGGGTGTTCTTCTATGCCCTGGCCACCTATGGCAATGCGGGCTTCCTGCGCGAGCAGGTCTGCAAGTACATGTGCCCGTACGCGCGCTTCCAGAGTGCCATGTTCGACCACGACACCCTGATCGTGAGCTACGACAGTGCCCGCGGCGAGCCGCGCGGCGCCCGCTCGCGCAAGGCAGATACAGCGGCCCTGTCCCTGGGCGCCTGCGTGGATTGCAGCCTTTGCGTCCAGGTCTGTCCGACGGGCATCGACATCCGCAAGGGCCTGCAGTACGAGTGCATAGGCTGCGCCGGCTGTGTGGACGTCTGCGACGGGGTGATGGACAAGATGGGCTATGCGCGGGGGCTGATCCGCTTCACGACGCAGAATGCCCTGGCGGCTGCGGTGCCGGCGGCGCGCCCTGTGTGGCGCACCATCACCCGGCCGCGCGTCCTTGTCTATGCAACGCTGCTGGCCGCGCTGTGCATCGCGGTGGGCGCCAGCCTGGTCATGCGCACGCCGCTGAAGGTCGACGTGGTGCGCGACCGCGCCTCGCTGGCGCGCATCGCTCCGGGCGGCAAGCTCGAGAACGTCTACCGGCTGCAGATCATGAATGCCACCGAACAGACCCAGCAGTACGAGGTCACTGCCAGCGGCCTGGCCGGGCTCGAGGTGGTCTCCGACGCACAGGCCATGGTCGGCCCGGCAGAGTCGCGCTGGTTCGCCGTGCGCCTGCAGATCCCTTACGGTTCGGCGCCGGCCGGTTCACAGGCCATCCATTTCAACGTGGCGGCGCGCGGTGGCGATGCGCACGTCAGCGAGAAATCCGTTTTCATCGTCCCGCGCTAGGAGAACCACAATGACAGAGACAACACGCAAGCCGCTTCCCTGGTGGCGCTTCGGCCACGTCTGGCTGGTGATCGCCGGGCCGGCTGCGGTCGTGGCCGCCGGGATTGCAACCGCCTGGATTGCCGTCGCGCATCCGGACCCGGTGCTCGATGGTGGTGGGCAGGTCAAAGCCATGGCGCCGGCGCTGCAGGGCCGCAACCACGCAGCCACGCCGGCGCGGCCGGCCCCATGAACCCGCCCGGGCCTTCGGCCGATCCGCTGGGGCGCGAGCTCGTGCGCGTGGTGTGGCCGGCCTTCCTGGCCGCGTGCGTGCTCGAGATGTGCGTGTTCGCCATGGTGGACCCCCTGCACCTGCACTGGTCCGGCCACGCGCTCGAATGGAGCCGGCAGGCCATCTACACCGCATCCTTCTTCCTGTTCTGGCTGATTGCAGCCGGTGCGTGCGCGATGACCGCGCTTCTGGCCCGGCGCGAGGTTGCTGTGATGTAATTTGGCACCGGTGTCCCGCCGGCCCAAGGGAGTCCAGTGCCTTTTTCCTCGTCCGTGCGAAACGAAAACTCAGCCGCCATGCTGGCGGGCATGCTGGAGTCGGCGATGGACGGCATCATCACCGTCGACCTGAAGCAGCGCATCGTCATGTACAACCGTGCCGCCGAGAAGATCTTCGGCTGGCCGGCCGCCCAGGTCATGGGGCGCTCCCTGGAGATGCTCATTCCCGCGCGCTTTCATGCCGCGCACCACGGCCATGTGGACAAATTTGCCACCACCGGCGTGACCTCCCGCCGCATGGGTGACGGCACGGTGATCCACGGACTGCGCGCCGACGGCCAGGAATTCCCGCTGGACGCGTCGATCTCGCAGCTCGACACCCCCGAAGGCAAGCTTTTCACGGTGATCCTTCGCGACGTGACCGAGCGCATCAAGGCGCAGGAAGACCTCGCCGCGTTCGCCGCGGCCGCCGGCGCCATCCGCGAGCAGGAGAAGACCCGCGTGGCGCGCGAACTGCATGACGAGCTGGCGCAGTCGCTCACGGCACTGAAGATGGACACGATCTGGCTGCGCGGCAATGTGCCTGCACTGGAGGATGCGGCGGCCTCGAAGCTTGAAGGCATGCTGTCCATGATCGATTCGAGCGTGGCAGCGACCCGGCGCATCGCCGCCGACCTGCGCCCACTGGTGCTCGACGACCTGGGGCTGGTGCCCGCGATCGAGTGGCTGGCGGGCAACTTCACCCAGCGCACCGGCGTTCCGTGCAGGCTTGACGTCGACGAGGACATGGAGCTGCGCGAGCCCTACGCCACGGCGGTGTTCCGGATGGTGCAGGAGTCGCTGGCCAATGTGGCCAAGCACGCGGGCGCCACCCAGGTGACGGTGGGCGCCGTGCTGGATGGGGCGGGCATCCGGCTGTGGGTGCACGACGACGGGCGGGGATTTGACCCTGCGCTGCCACGCAAGCAGCAGTCGCTGGGCATCGTGGGCCTGCGCGAGCGGGCCAGCCTGCTCAAGGGGCAGGTGGCCATCGACAGCGCGCCAGGCCGGGGCACGCGCGTCGAGGCGATGATCCCCGTGACGGCGCTGGAGCAGGGGGCATGATCCGCATCGTGATGGCTGACGACCACGCCATCGTGCGCGAAGGCCTCAAGCACATCGTGCAGTCCGACGCCGAACTGGTCGTGGTGGGCGAGGCCGGCGACGGCAACGAAGTGCTGCGGCTGGTGCGCGAGCACGATTTCGAGGTGCTGGTGCTGGACCTGTCCATGCCCGGCAGGAGCGGCATGGAACTGATCAAGCTGGTGCGCTCGGAGAAGCAGCGGCTGCGCATCCTGGTGCTGAGCATGCACCAGGAGCTGCAGTACGCCGTCCGGGCCATCAAGTCGGGCGCCAACGGCTACCTGACCAAGGAGAGCGCCCCGGCGCAGCTGGTGCAGGCAATCCGCAAGGTGGCCGCGGGCGGCGCCTTCATCAGTGCCGAGGTGGCTGAGCAGCTGGCGCAAGGCGCAATGCCCGGCGGCCAGGCGGCCGCGCATGAGTCGCTGTCGGGGCGCGAGTTCGAGGTGTTCCGCCTGCTGGTGGCGGGCGTGTCGGTGACCGACATAGCCGGCCGCCTTAACCTGTCGGTCAAGACGGTGAGCACCCACAAGGCCAACCTGATGCAAAAGCTGGGCCTGACCAACCAGAGCGAGTTGATCCGTTACGCGCTGCGTCACGGGCTGGCCGACCAGGTCGAGCCCTAGGAATAATCCTAGCGCGGTTTCGGACGCCGCCTAGGCGCCGATTCGGCGCCCGCCGATGGTGCGCCTGGCCGCACCCGGCGACAGTAGGGGCATGCCAAGCAGCACACCACCCCTGAAGGTTTTCCTGGCCGATGACTCGGCCCTGATCCGCGCCCGCGTCGCCGCCATGCTGGGCGCGCCGGTGATGGACATCGTGGGCCAGGCCACGACGCCCCAGGGCTCCATCGATGGCATCCTGGCCACCCGTCCCGACGTGGTGGTGCTGGATGTGCAGCTCGAAGGCGGCACCGGCCTGGACGTGCTGCGCGCCCTGCGCGGCGCGGCCCCGGGCACTGCCTTCGTGGTCTTCAG
>CALRME020000270.1:0-5090 GCA_943369045.1 Sphingobacterium thalpophilum | reverse complement strand
TCGGCCGCCATCCTGATGCCCATCCTGTTCGTGATGGACGTGATGGGCATGCACGCCTTTCGCAAGCATTTTGACTACCGGCTGATCCGCTTCCTGATCCCGTTCGGGCTGCTGGGCACCGTGATCGGCACGCTGCTGTTCCGGCTGATGGATGCGCGGCTGGTGGCCGGCATCGTGGGCATCTTCACGCTGCTGTTCCTGGCGCAGCGGCTGCTGTTCCCGCCCGGGCCCAACAGCCCGCACCCGCCCAAATGGCTGGGCGCCATCCTCACGGTCACGTCCGGCTTCACCAGCTTCGTCTCGCACGCGGGCGGCCCGCCGGTGAGCGCCTACGTCATCCCCATGCGGCTGCCGCCGCTGGTGTTCACGGCCACCATGGCCTTTTTCTTTTTCGTGATCAACCTGAGCAAGTGGGTGCCCTATGCCTGGCTGGGGCTGCTGGACATGCGCAACCTGGCGACCTCGCTGGCGCTGATGCCGCTGGCGCCCGTGGGTGTGATCATCGGTGTGCGCCTGGCACACCGCATCCAGCCGGAGCTGTTCTACAAGCTGCTCTACATCGGCATGCTGCTGACGGGCTGCAAGCTGGTCTGGGACGGCTTCATCAGGCAGTGGGTGATGGGCTAGAACGGCGAATCACCGAAAACGCCAAAGCAGTATCCATGCGGCTTGCAGGCCAAAAAGCTTCCACAAGCCTCGCCAATACTGCTTAGTTGTCTTCGCGTTCCCAGCCACGCGGCCGCTGGCCTTCACGCTGCCTGCGCTCATCGGCCTCCGCGCGCTCCTGCGCCATCTGCGCCTCCAGCTGGGCGCGGCCCTGCTTGGCCACGGCGATCAGCGCGCTGCGGTTCTTGCGGTGCGGGTACATCTGCTCGAACAGGTCGATGTTGTGGCGCCGGAAACGCATGGCATGGCGCCTGGCCTCATGCGACGAATACCCCAGCACCTCCAGCACGGTGCGCGCGCTGCGCAGGCTGGACTCGAAAAGCTCGCGCTCGATCTTCACGATGCCGCGGTCGCGCAGCTCGTTCCAGTGCGTCACGTCGCGCGCGCGGGCGATGATTTCCAGGTGGGGGAAGTGCTCGCGCGCCAGGTCGGCGATGGTCAACGACTGCTCCTTGTCGTCCACCGCCAGCACCAGGATGCGCGCCGTTTCCGCGCCGGCGGTGCGCAGCAGGTCCAGCCGGGTGGCATCGCCGTAGAAAACCTTGTAGCCAAAGGAGCGTGCCGCTTCGATCATGTCGGCGTCGTGGTCGAGCACCGTGGCCGCGATGCCCTGGGCCGTGAGCATGCGGCCGATGATCTGGCCGTAGCGCCCGAATCCGGCAATGATGATGGGCGCGTGTTGCTGTTCCGAGATTTCGTCCATCTGCACCACGTTGCAGTTGGCCCAGCGCGGCAGCAGCAGCTTGTCGATAGCCACCAGCAGCAGCGGGCTGAGCAGCATTGAAATGGCGACCGCGCCGATCAGCAGCGATGACATCTCCGGCGTCAGCACCGACGAGCCCTGCGCTGCCTGGAACACCACGAAGGCAAATTCGCCGCCCTGCGCCAGCAGCAGGGTGAAGACCGGCCGCTCCTGCACCGGCAGACCCATGAGCTTTGCCAAGCCATAGATGACGGCCAGTTTGATGGCCATGAAGCCCAGCACGATGGCCGCCATGGCCATCGGCGAGGCGATGATCACGCCAAAGTCGATGCTCATGCCCACGGCGATGAAGAACAGGCCCAGCAGCAGGCCCTTGAAGGGCTCGATGTCGGTCTCCATCTCGCGCCGGTATTCGCTTTCGGCCAGCAGCACACCGGCAAGGAACGCACCGAGAGCCATCGACAGGCCCACCAGCTGCATCAGCGCGGCGATCGCCACCACCATCAGCAAAGAGGCAGCTGTGAAGATTTCCGGCGTCTTGCTTTTGGCGATCCAGCGCAGGATGGGCCGGATCAGCAGCCGCCCGCCCAGCACGATTCCGGCAATAACAGCTACTATTTTGATAGCTTCCAAAGCACGGCTGGATTGCTCTGCAGCCTGATTTGCCTCTGAAATTCCACCCAACAGCGGAAGCAGCGCCAGGATGGGAATGGCCGCCACGTCCTGGAACAGCAGGATGGAAAAGCCCGACTGGCCGCTGGACGTGGGCAGAAGGTTGCGCTCGCCCATCACCTGCAATGCGATGGCGGTGGACGACAGCGCCAGCCCCAGCGACGCCACCAGGCTGACCTTCCATGAAGCGCCGGCCAGCATGCCGGCCACAAACAGCAGGGCCGCGCAGCCCAGCACCTGGGCCGAGCCCCAGCCAAAGATCGGCCGGCGCAGGCTCCACAGGCGGCGCGGTTCCAGTTCCAGGCCGACCAGGAACAGCATCAGCACCACACCGAATTCGGCGAAATGCAGGATGTCCTGCACATTGGTCACCAGCCGCAGGCCCCAGGGGCCGATGGCGATGCCGGCGGCGAGGTAGCCAATGATGGAGCCCAGGCCCAGGGCGCGGGACAGTGGCACGGCGATAACGGCCGCGCTCAGGTAGATCAGGCTGTTGACCAGCCAGGCGGGGGCGTGTTCCATCAGGTGGACTCCACCGGCGGTCGGTCGGTCTGGGGCACTTCGCACGACGGGCAAGAATCCATCTCGTCGAGCTCTGGCCAGTTGGGATAGCTCTGCAGCCGCTCCCGGAACACGTTCACATGTTCGGCGATCGCCTCTTCTTCCTGGCTGTGCGCCCCATGCAGCACCAGCGGCGGCAAGAATCGCATGCCGCACAGGGCGGCGGTCTGCTCGTAGGGCGGCAGGAAGGCGTCGAAGAAATAGCGGTTGTAGCTTTGCGGGTGGTAGGACGATTCAGGTCCGCCGGTGGTGGCCACCAGCCAAAGGTCCTTGCCGCGCAGGGCCGTGCCGCCGATGCCGTAAGCCCAGCCATAGGTCAGCACTTCGTCGAGCCACAGCTTTTGCAGGGCGGGCATGGAATACCACTGGATGGGGTGCATCAGCACGATCAGCTGGGCGGCGGCGACCTTGGCCTGCTCGGTCGCGATGTCGATGTCGTAGTCGGCGTAGCTCTCGTACAGGTCGCAGGTTTGCAGCTGCGCCACCCCGGACGCGGCGTCGAGCAGGCGGCGGTTGACCCGTGAGTCGCGCCAGTCCGGGTGGGCGGCCAGCAGGTAAATGCCGGAGGTGGGCGCCGCTTCGGGCGGGTTTGGGGCCAGGTCATCCATACCGCTAACATAGCGCAACTGCGGATGCCCCCTCACTTTCAAGGAGCTGCTATGCCGGTTGTGGTTGTTGCCAATCCCAAGGGCGGAGTCGGAAAGTCCACCGTCGCCACCAATATCGCCGGGTATTTCGCCAGCAAGGGGCATTCGGTGATGCTCGGCGATGCCGACCGGCAGCAGTCGTCCCACCTCTGGCTGGGCCTGCGCCCGCCGGAGGCCCGGCCCATCAGCACCTGGGAGCTCACCCCTAGCAACATCGTCAAGCCGCCCAAGGGCGTCACCCACGTTGTGCTGGACACACCGGCCGGCATGCACGGGAAGATGTTCACCGAGGTGCTCAAGCTGGCCGACAAGGTGGTGGTGCCCCTGCAGCCGAGCATCTTTGACATCTTTGCCACCCGCGCCTTCCTGGACGAGCTGGCAGAGCACCGCAAGGCCTCGAAGATGCAGGTGGGCATCATCGGCAGCCGGGTCGATTCGCGCACCACTGCGGCCGACAAGCTGCACGAGTTCGTCGATAACCTGGGCCTGCCGGTGCTGGGTTACCTGCGCCACACCACCAACTACGTTCACCTGGCCGCACGGGGCCTGACGATTTTCGACGTGGCGCCCGGCCGCGTGGAGAAAGACCTGGAGCAGTGGGCAGGCATCTGTCGCTGGCTCGAGAGCTAATTGCCTTGCGGGACAGACCATCAGCTCTGTCCCCAACCGGTCAGGGGGCGCAGCCCGCCCTTGCTACATTGGGTCCATGAAAACATTCGAGTCACTTGCAGACCTGCCCGCACTCGTGGGACAGGACGTCGCCACCAGCGACTGGATCACCATCACCCAGGAACAGGTCAACCTGTTTGCCCAGGCCACGGGCGACCACCAGTGGATCCACGTCGACGTTGAAAAGGCCAAGGTCGGCCCCTTCGGCGCGCCGATTGCCCACGGTTTCCTGACGCTGTCGCTGATCCCGAAATTTTTCGAATCGGCCATGACAATCAACAACACCCGCATGGGCGTGAACTACGGCCTGAACAAGGTGCGCTTCACCTCGCCGGTGCCCGTGGGCAGCCGGCTGCGCGCCCACATGAAGCTGCTCGAATGCAAGCCGATCGACAACGACGGGGTCCAAATGGCCTGGGAAGTGAAGATCGAGCGCGAGGGCATCGACAAGCCGGTTTGCGTGGCGGAGTCCATTGCCCGGCGCTACCCGTAAGCCTTCGCCCAAAAGAAAAACCCGCCGCGTTGCCGCAGGCGGGTTTTTTATTGCCCGAAGGCAACTTGGCTTACATCACGCCGATTTCGCCCTGCGAGATCTGGCCGGCGCGCAGTGCGGCAGCGGCGTCAGCGCGGACAGCGGCGCGGTCGGTGCCCGACTGGGTCACGCCGATGAAGCCGGTGCTGCCGTTGCTGATCTTCACGGGAGTCTTGGCTTCGGCCTTGACTTCGGCGACGGTGCGCACGGACGTGGCCTTGATGCCGTACTGCGAGCCATCGGCCTCATCAGCGTGGGCGCCGAAAGCGGCAAGGGTGGCGAAAGCGGTAACGGCGAACAGGTTGGTGGTCTTCATGATGAGTTCCTTCAAGTAAAAGTTAAGGGATCGAATTTCCGGGCAGGGCGGGCTCATCGTTTGCCCGTCTTGTCCAGCCTCGGTGAGTTGGGGTTCCGTCTCATCGATGAATCAAATGTAGAGGTCTTGAAGGGATTTGAAAACTACATAGTCTGCAATTGAACGTTGCAGTAATTGCAATAATGTAGGTTTTGTACTACAGTCTGTTTCAAATGGACAGGCTGCAATCGATGAAAGTGTTCCAGCGGGTCGCCGAGGAAGGCGGCTTCGCGGCGGCGGCGCGCGCCATGGACATGTCGCCCGCCGGCGTGACCCGCATGGTGG
>CALRME020000269.1:0-5091 GCA_943369045.1 Sphingobacterium thalpophilum | reverse complement strand
CGGCGATGACGTCACCCGCGCGCAGGTCCTCCCGCACCACCAGCGCAGCCTCGTGCCACTGGCCGCCCGAATACATGCGCACCGTCTCGCGGCGCGGCACTTCGCGCACTGCATTCAACTCCTGGCGCGGTTCAGCAGGTGCATCGCCTGCGACCACGGCTTCCACCGACACCGCCTCGACCATCAGGCCCTTGCCCTGCATCAGGAAGGCGAACCGCTGGCGGTAAGCCGCCTCGAAACTGGAAGTGACCGAAGCCAGGTCACCAAACGGTACGACCAGTGCTGAATCGCTGCCCTCGTAGCGCACATGCACGCGGTGGTGCACGGTGACGGTACCGGCGTTGACCTGCTGGCGTTCAAGTTCGGCCTGCGCCGCTGCACCCAGCGCATCGAGTTTCTCGGCCACCAGCGGCAACGAAGGCGCCGACAGCGGCAGCTCAATGGCCTGTTCGCGGATCACGTTCTGGTCGGCCAGACCCATGCCGTAAGCCGACAGCACACCCGCGAGCGGGTGCACGAAGACGCGGCTCATGCCCAGTGCATCGGCGACCAGGCAGGCATGCTGCCCTCCAGCGCCTCCGAAGCATTGCAGGGTATAGCGCGTCACGTCGTAACCACGTGCCACCGAGATCTTCTTGATGGCATTGGCCATCTGTTGAACGGCAATGTTGATGAAACCTTCAGCCACCACTTCGGCGCTGCGGCCGGTTTTGCCGGCCAGGTCATTGAACTTCGCCTCCACCGCCTCGAAGCTCAGTGCCTCGTTGGCTTTGGGGCCGAACACCTTCGGAAAATAGCGGGGCTGGATCTTGCCGACCATCACGTTCGCATCCGTCACCGCCAGCGGCCCACCACGGCGGTAGCTCGCCGGTCCGGGATTGGCGCCCGCACTTTCCGGACCTACGCGAAAACGTGCGCCATCGAATTCAAGGATGGAGCCGCCGCCGGCCGCCACCGTGTGGATGCTCATCATGGGCGCCCGCATGCGCACGCCCGCCACCTGGGTTTCGAACTCGCGCTCGAACTCACCGGCGTAGTGCGATACGTCGGTCGACGTGCCGCCCATGTCGAAACCGATCACCTTGTCGTGGCCGCCCAGCGCAGCCGTGCGCGCCATGCCTACGATCCCACCGGCTGGGCCGGAGAGGATCGCGTCCTTTCCCTGGAACGCATGCGCGTCGGTCAGGCCACCGGAGGATTGCATGAAGAACAGTTTGACGCCGGGCATCTCGCCGGCCACCTGTTCCACGTAGCGGCGCAGGATGGGCGAAAGGTAGGCGTCCACCACGGTCGTATCGCCCCGGCTGACGAATTTCATCATCGGGCTCGTTTCGTGCGAGGTGCTGATCTGAGTGAAGCCCACCTCCTTGGCGATCCGCTTCGCGGCGAGTTCATGCTCGGTGAAGCGGTAGCCGTGCATGAACACAACCGCCACGCTGCGCAGGCCACGCCCGTAGGCGGCCAGCAAGTCGCCCCGCAACGCTGCTTCGTCCAGCGGTTGCAGCACGCTGCCCTGCGCGGCGACACGCTCGCGTGCCTCGATCACCTCGCTGTAGAGCAGCTCGGGCAGCACCACGTGCCGGTCGAACAGGCGCGGACGGTTCTGGTAAGCGATGCGCAGGGCATCGCGAAAGCCCCGCGTGGTTACCAGCAGCGTGCGCTCGCCCTTGCGCTCCAGCAAGGCATTGGTGGCCACAGTCGTGCCCATCTTCACGCAGTCCACCTGCTCCGGCGTCACGGGCTCGCCAGGCTTGAGGCCGAGAAGGTGCCGGATTCCGGCGACTGCCGCATCCTTGTACTGCTCCGGGTTTTCCGAAAGCAGTTTGTGCGTGGTCAGAGTGCCGTCCGGCCGCCGGGCCACGATGTCGGTGAAGGTGCCCCCACGGTCAATCCAGAATTGCCAGCGGTTGTCGTGCGGGATGGATGCGTCGTTCATATGCTTTTGGTTGGTCGTTGGGCCTGCCCGCCGGGGCACTCTTTACTGGGTGTAATAGGGAACGAAGATATTGTTGGCCTCATTGCCGACCAATCGTACCCATTCCCGCGAAAACTTCTCGCCCAGGCGCTTGATTTCACTGTCGAATTCGCTGGAAACACGTTCCACCTTGATGCCGTTGGCCCGCAGCTCTGCGGTGGACTCCTGCATCACGGCCTGGCTCTTGGCCCAGCCGCGCGATTCCGCCGTCGCAGCCACTTCCATGACTGTTTTCTGCGTGGCGGCAGGAAGTGCGTTGAACGCCTTTGCGTTGACGAAAACGATGTTCTTGGGGAACCAGGCGTTGATCTCGTAGTAGTACTTGATCGGTCCCCAGACCTTGTTTTCCACCCCGGTGACTGCGGACGTGATCATGTTGTCCATACGGCCTTCGGCCAGCGCCTTGTTCACATCCACCATGGCCACATCAACCGGGACCGCCTTCATCAGCTCGGCAATCCGGATGGTGGTGGAGTTATAGGTGCGCATCTTGGTTCCGTTGAAATCGGCCGAACTGCGCATCTGCCGGTTGGCGAACAGGCCCTGGGGCGGCCACGGTACCGCGTACAGCGCCTTCAGGCCCCGTGCGGCAAGGTGGGTTTCGATCAACGGCCTCTGCAGCTTCCACAGGCGCTGCGCGTCGGCGTAGCTGCCCACCACAAATGGGATGGAATCGGCGCCGGCAATCGGGATGTCCTTGACCAGGCTGGTCATGATGGTTTCGCCCGCCTCGGCTTTGCCGTCCTGCACCGCCTGGCGGATGTCATTGAGCTTGGCCAGCGTGTTGTTCGGGTGAACCTCAATCTTCAGCTTGCCCGCCGTCGCCTGTTCCACCTCCTGCGCGAACTGGTACAGGTTCTGGGTGTGGAACGACTCGGCACGGTAGCCCGTGGCCAGTTTCCAGCTGGTCTGGGCGTGCGCTGTCCCGGCCGCGAGAATCGCGGCAATCAAAATCGCCTTCATGGGGAACTCCTGGGAGTTGAGAGGTCTAGTCCGCTGCTGCGTGCATGGACCTAGCCTTTCAGGTCGGTCACGAACATCTTGCCGGGGGCATGCGTGATGCACACCGGCAAGCGGCTCTTCTGGGCCACCCACTGCGGCGTCACGCCGCATGCCCAGAAGACAGGGACTTCGTCGTCCTTGATGCCCACGGCATCACCGTAATCCGGCCTGGCGAGGTCGGCGATGCCGATCGCCTCCGGATTGCCGATATGAACGGGCGCTCCGTGCGCCACGTCAAACCGGCCAGAGATCTCCACCACCTTGGCCACGTCGCGGCTCTTGATCGGCCGCATGCTCACCACCATCTCGCCGCCGAACACGCCTGCGGGCTCGCACTGCAGGCTGGTCCGGTACATGGCGACGTTGCAGCCCTGTACCACATGCCGCAGGGGGATGCCCGCATCGGCCACCGCAGACTCAAACGAGAAGCTGCAGCCGATCAGGAACGTGACGTAGTCGTCCCGCCAGAGCGAGGCGATCTCGTCGCGTTCTTCGGTGAACTCGCCATCGCGGTACACGCGGTAGCCGGGAATGTCGGTGGCGATGCTGGCCCCCGGCGCACAGGCCGGCTCGAGCGCGCCCGGCGCAAGCACCTCGACCAGCGGGCACGGCTTGGGGTTGCGCTGGCAAAACAGCAGGAAGTCGAAGGCCTGGGCCTGCGGCACGATCATCATGTTGGCTTGCACGTAGCCCGGGGCCTGGCCCGAGGTCGGGCCCCTGAAGCGCCCTTCGCGTGCGGCCACACGCAGTGCATGGGGGTGGTTGTAGATCTGGTTCATGTTGCGAATGTCTTTGTGCGGTTCACAGCCCCAGGTAGGCCTTCTTGATGCGTTCGTCGTGCAAGAGATCCTGGCCCAGCCCCTGCATCACGATACGGCCAGTCTGGATGACGTAGCCGTAGTGGGCTATTCCCAGGGCCTTCTGCAGGTTCTGTTCGACCAGCAGGATGGATACACCGCGGGCATTGACCTGCTGGATCACTTCCAGCACCTTGGTTACGAACTTGGGCGCGATGCCCCAGGACGGCTCGTCCAGCATCAGCAGCTTGGGGCGCGCCATCAGCCCGCGGGCGATCGCCAGCATCTGCTGCTCACCGCCGCTCATCGTGCCGGCCAGCTGCGTGGCGCGTTCTTTGAGGATGGGGAACAGGTCGAGCATCTCGGCGATGCCCGACGCAACTTCGTGCTTGTCGCTGCGCGTGAAAGCGCCCAGCTCCAGGTTGCGCAGCACCGTCAGGCGTGGAAACAGGCGCCGGCCTTCGGGCACCAGCGACAGGCCCAGGGGCACGCGCCGGTGCGCCGGCATGGTGTGGATCGGCTCGTTGTTGAAAGTGATGGTGCCCGCACCGGCCGCATTGAGCCCCGCGACCGCGCGCAAGGTTGTCGACTTGCCATTGCCGTTGCCGCCGACCAACGCGACGATCTTGCCTTCAGGCACCGTGAGCGTGACGTCGGAGATCGCCAGCACGTCGTCGTAGCTGACCTTGAGGTTCTTGATTTCGAGCATTTTGATCAGTCCCCCAGGTAGGCAGAGATGACCGCGGGGTCGCTTGAGACCTGCTGGGGTGTGCCCTCGGCGATCTTGCTGCCGCGGTCGAGCACCACGATCTTGTCGGCAATGGGCATGATGCCCTCGAGCACGTGCTCCACGATCAGGCAGGAGATACCACGCTCGCGGATCTTGAGCACCACATCGACCGCCTCCCGCACTTCGGACGGGTTCAGGCCTGCCATGACTTCATCCATGAGCAGGATGCGCGGCTGTATCGCCAGCGCGCGGGCCACTGCCAGGCGGCGTTGCTCGCTGATGGTCATGCTGCCGGACGGCTTGTCGGCAAAGCGCTCCAGATTGACGAAAGTCAGCCACTCCATGGCGGCCTTGCGTGCCGCACTGACCTTGTGTTCACTGAGCATGGCGCCCGTCATCACGTTCTCGCAGGCCGTCATGCTCGTGAACGTGCGCGCGATCTGGAAGGTGCGTCCCACGCCGGCGCGGGCACAGGCTTCGGGTGGCAGTCCGGCAATGTCCCGCCCTCCCAGGGTGATGGTGCCGGATGTGGGGGCGAAGTAGCCCGCCACACAGTTGAACATCGTGGTCTTGCCTGCGCCGTTCGG
>CALRME020000268.1:0-5099 GCA_943369045.1 Sphingobacterium thalpophilum | reverse complement strand
CCGCGCGACGAAGTCATCAAGGTGTTCGGCGAGCGCAACGAGGATTACAAGCTGCGCCTGGTCGAGGACATGCCCGACGAGACGGCCATGGGCCTGTACTACCACCAGGAATACGTGGACATGTGCCGCGGCCCCCACGTGCCCAATACCCGTTTCCTGAAGGTCTTCAAGCTGACCAAGCTGGCCGGCGCCTACTGGCGCGGCGACGCCAAGAACGAGCAGCTGCAGCGCGTCTACGGCACGGCATGGGCCGACAAGAAGGACCTGGAGGCCTACATCAAGCGCATCGAGGAGGCCGAAAAGCGCGACCACCGGCGCCTCGGCCGTGAGCTGGACCTGTACCACATCGACGACGTTGCTCCCGGCGTGGTGTTCTGGCACCCCAAGGGCTGGGCCATGTGGCAGCAGGTCGAGCAGTACATGCGGCAGGTCTACAAGGACACGGGATACCAGGAGGTCAAGGGGCCTCAGATCCTGGACAAGAGCCTCTGGGAAAAGACCGGCCACTGGCAAAACTACCGCGACAACATGTTCACGACGGAGTCGGAAAAGCGCGAATACGCCCTCAAGCCGATGAATTGCCCCGGCCACGTGCTGATCTTCAAGTCGCAGCTGCGCAGCTACCGCGACCTGCCGCTGCGCTACGGCGAGTTTGGCCAGTGCCACCGCAACGAGCCCAGCGGCGCGTTGCACGGCATCATGCGGGTGCGCGGCTTCACCCAGGACGACGGCCACGCCTTTTGCACGGAAGACCAGATCCTGGACGAATGCGTGGCGTATACGGCCAAGCTGCAGCAGGTGTACAAGGATTTCGGCTTCACCGACATCCTTTACAAGGTCGCAACGCGGCCGGACAACCGGGTCGGTTCTGACGAGTTGTGGGACAAGGCTGAGTTCGCCGTGATGGAGTCGTTGCGCCGGTCCGGCGTGGAATTCGTCATATCACCCGGAGATGGCGCGTTCTACGGCCCCAAGATTGAGTACACGCTCAGGGACGCAATCGGCCGGCATTGGCAGTGCGGCACCATGCAGGTGGACTTCAACACGGCTGAGCGGCTGGGCGGTGAATACGTGACGGAAACCAGCGGCCGGGCACACCCTGTCATGCTGCACCGGGCCATCGTCGGCAGCCTGGAGCGCTTCATCGGAATGCTGGTCGAACACCATGCCGGCGCCATGCCTGCGTGGCTTGCGCCGGTGCAGGTTGCGGTGCTCAACATTACCGATTCCCAGGCCGATTACGCCCGGGAAGTTGCCAAAACGCTGCAAAATCAAGGGCTTAGGGTCGATTTGGACCTGCGCAACGAGAAAATTACGTATAAAATACGAGAGCATTCGTTGCAGAAGCTGCCTTATATCCTCGTCGTAGGCGAGAAAGAGAAGGCAGCAGGTGCTGTCGCAGTGCGCGCTAGAGGCAACCAGGACCTCGGTGCGATGTCCCTCGATGCGTTCTCCCAGAAGATCGCAGCCGACATCGCCAACAAGCTCTGATTCTTAACTGAACGAAACAGCTTGTCCGCGCGGACGCAGGCAGCTTTCGCCACGTTGAGTGGCAAACATGTTGAAGGATTTGAACCATCGCTACTGAATTTCGCGACCGCCGCCAACGCGAGGAACGCAAGCACCGCCTGAACCGGGAAATCATGGCCCCGGAAGTCCGCCTCTCGGGGCCCGAAAACGAGCCTTTGGGCATCGTCAGTCTGGCTGAGGCACTGCGGATGGCAGGTGAAGCGGATGTGGACCTGGTTGAAATTGCCGCTACCGCCAACCCGCCCGTGTGCCGGTTGATGGACTATGGCAAGTTCAAGTACCAGGAACAGAAGAAGGCAGCGGAAGCGAAAGCGAAGCAGACGGTTATTGAAATCAAGGAAGTCAAGTTCCGGCCGGGCACCGACGACGGTGACTACAACATCAAGATGCGCAATATCAGGCGCTTCCTGGCCGAAGGCGACAAGTGCAAGATCACGCTGCGCTTTCGGGGCCGCGAAATCACGCACCAGGAAATCGGGATGGCGTTGCTCAACCGGATACGCGACGAACTCGTGGACCTGATCATCGTTGAGCAGTTCCCCAAGCTCGAGGGCCGGCAGATGATCATGATGATCGCGCCGGGCAAGAAGAAGGTGGCTGCAAAGCCGGCGGCAGAGGCTTCCCAGCAAGCCCCCGCGTAGTTTGAAGAACCAGTCTCCCTCCGGTTGGTCGCTGGAGGGAAACAAGTGGCTCGGGGCCAACAAGACGCGAAATCATTTCGCGGCGCCTCACGAGCACAACGAAGAAGGAGCATTCACATGCCCAAAATGAAGACCAAGAGCAGCGCGAAGAAGCGCTTTCGAGTTCGTCCAGGCGGCACCGTCAAGCGGGGCCAGGCCTTCAAGCGTCACATCCTGACCAAGAAGACCACCAAGAACAAGCGTCACCTGCGTGGTGCCGTGGCCGTCCATGAAACCAACATGGTTTCGATGGCTGCCATGCTGCCCGGCCGTGGCATTTAACCCAGACGAACAAGGAGTACACACATGCCTCGCGTCAAACGTGGTGTAACGGCTCGCGCCCGCCACAAGAAAGTTCTCGCCCTCGCAAAGGGTTTCCGCGGCCGCCGCGGCAATGTCTTCCGCATCGCCAAAGAAGCGGTGATGAAGGCCGGGCAGTATGCCTACCGTGACCGCCGCACCAAGAAGCGCGTGTTCCGCCAGCTCTGGATTGCACGTATCAACGCCGCAGCCCGTGAACTGGGCATGACGTACAGCCAGTTCGCCAACGGCATCCGCAAGGCCGGCATCGAGATCGACCGCAAGGTCCTGGCCGATATCGCCGTGCATGACAAGGCCGCTTTTGCGGGCATCGTGGAGCAAGTCAAGGCCAAGCTGGCTGCTTGAGTTCACGTGGGTCTGCCGCCACGGCGGCTGGCCCGTGCAACATAAACAGGGGCTAGAGCTTTGCGGCACTAGCCCCTGTTCATTTGAGATGAGACTTTTATGAACGAGCTGGATTCGATCGTTGACAGCGCCCGGCAGGCATTCGCCGCGGCGGCAACCCCCGCGGACCTCGAAAACGCGAAGGCGCTTTTCCTGGGCAAGTCGGGCCGTGTGACAGAGCTCATGAAGGGCATGGCCGCCCTCAGCGTCGACGAAAAGAAGACGCGCGGCGCAGCCATCAACGTCGCCAAGCAGGCGATCGAAGCGGCGCTCAACGCGCGCCGGCAGGCGCTGGCCGACGAAGAATTGCAGGCCCAGCTCAAGGCCGAGGCGCTTGACGTCAGCCTGCCCGGCCGCCTGCGCGAGCCGGGTGGGTTGCACCCGGTAAGCCTGACGATGGAGCGAATCGAGCTGATCTTTGCCAGCATGGGCTTTGACGTGGCCGATGGACCCGAGATCGAGACCGACTGGCACAGCTTCACCTCGCTGAACAACCCCCCCAACCATCCGGCACGCTCGATGCAGGACACCTTCTACGTGGACATGAAGGGCGAGGACGGCATCCCGTACAACCTGCGTCCTCACACCAGCCCCATGCAGGTGCGCTACGCTCACCAGCACATCAAGAAATACGCTGCTGCCGTCGCGGCCGGCGAAGGCTCAACGGCGCCCGCGATGCCGATGCCCGAAATTCGCGTCATAGCGCCGGGCCGCACCTACCGTGTCGACAGCGATGCCACGCATTCCCCCATGTTTCACCAGTGCGAAGGCCTCTGGCTCGGCGAGAACGTGAGCTTCAAGGACCTCAAGGTCGTGTTCACCGACTTCTGCCGCAGGTTCTTCGAAAGCGACGACCTGGCGCTTCGGTTTCGCCCCAGCTTTTTCCCGTTCACGGAACCGAGTGCCGAGATCGACATCCAGTTCCAGAGCGGCCCGCTGGCCGGACGCTGGCTTGAGGTTGCCGGCTCGGGCCAGGTGCATCCCACGGTTGTACAAAACATGGGCCTGGACCCGGAGAAGTACATCGGCTTTGCCTTCGGAATGGGGCCTGATCGTCTCACGATGCTGCGCTACGGCGTGAACGACCTGCGCCTGTTCTTCGACGGTGACACGCGTTTCCTGCGCCAATTCCGATAACCAGTCCTCCAAGCGAACAACAAAATGCAATTCCCCGAGTCCTGGTTGCGAGAGTTCTGCAACCCCCCGCTGTCAACACAACAACTGGCCGACACCCTGACCATGGGTGGGCTGGAAGTCGAAGACCTGCATCCTGTCGCACCGCCTTTCACGAAGATCGTCGTCGGCGAGATCAAGGAGGCTGCGCAGCACCCCAACGCCGACCGCCTGCGTGTTTGCCAGGTGGATGTCGGGCAGGGCGAACTGCTCAACATCGTTTGCGGCGCGCCCAATGCGCGCGCCGGCATCAGGGTGCCGTGTGCGCTTGTCGGCGCGGAACTGCCTCCTGGCGATGACGGCAAGCCCTTTCTTATCAAGCTCGGAAAATTGCGTGGCGTCGAAAGCCAGGGAATGCTGTGTTCGGCCCGGGAACTGAAGCTGAGCGATGACCATGGCGGACTTCTGGAGCTTGACCCCGCGAGTCCCGTTGGTAGCGACATCCGCGCGCTGCTCAAGCTCGACGATACGATTTTCACGCTGAAGCTGACACCGAACCTGGCCCACGCGCTGAGTGTGTACGGCGTGGCGCGCGAGCTCGCTGCGTTGACCGGTGCGCCGCTCAGGCAGCCGGTGTTCGATCCGGTCGTTCCCGTGAACCAGGACAAGCTTGCGGTGAAGGTCAGCGCGCCCGACCTGTGCGGGCGATTCTCGGGCCGCGTTGTGCGCAACGTCAACACCCGCGCGGCTACCCCGGCCTGGATGGTGGACAGGCTGGCGAGGTGCGGCCAGCGCAGCGTTACGGCGCTGGTGGACATTTCGAACTACGTGATGTTCGAGTTTGGCCGACCCTCACACATTTTCGACTACGACAAGATCCACGGCGCCATGGATGTGCGCTGGGGCAAGCCCGGCGAGCAACTGAAGTTGCTCAATGGCAATACCGTCACGGTGGACGAAAAGGTGGGTGTGATTGCCGACGCCGGCCAGGTCGAGTCGCTCGCCGGCATCATGGGCGGCGACGCCACGGCGGTCTCAGATGACACCCGCAACGTCTACGTCGAAGCGGCG
>CALRME020000267.1:0-5115 GCA_943369045.1 Sphingobacterium thalpophilum | reverse complement strand
ATCAGGCCATAGATGAGCCACAAAGCCACGCCCAGTGCGAAGACGCTGTACATGCCCAGGGAAATCCCGCTCACGTCGCGCGTGCGAAACGTCAGCCAGGCCTGGGGGACGAAGCTGCAGGTGGTGAGCGCGGCGGCCAGGTAGCCGACAAGTTCCGGGGTTGCGATCATTGGTCTGCCGCCGCCCATTCGACCAGTGCCTCGAACGCCGGGCGTGCCGCCGCCGCACCCGGGTGGTTGGCGATGGCAATGACCACATACCGCCGACCGCTGGCGCCATGGACGTAACCCGCAACGCCCGATGAGTCGCGCAGCGTACCGGTCTTGAGGTGGGCCATGCCGCCGATGCGGCGGCTGCGCCGCATGGTGCCGTCAATGCCCGAGATGGGCATGGACGACAGCAGGTCGGGCATCAGCGGTGACAGCCACGCGGCCTGCAGCATGCGAGCCAGGCCCTGCGCGGTGAGGCGGTCCTGGCGCGACAGGCCCGAGCCGTTGTCGAGCACCGGCATGTCTTCCGCGCCAAAGCGGTCGCGCCACCAGGTGCGCACGACTTCACGTGAGCCTTCCAGCGTGCCTGCCCCCTTGGCCTGCAGGCTCAAAGTGAGGAACAACTGCTGCGCCATCACGTTGTTGCTGTACTTGTTGATGTCGCGGATGACCTCGGCCAGCGCTGGCGAGCCTGCCTCGAAGGCCGGACGCAGGCCCTGCGGCACCCGGCCATCGCGTACCTGGCCCTGCAGCTTGCCGCCCAGCTCCGCCCACATGCCACCAACGGTCCGGTAGGCGTAGCTCTTTGGGTCGGCATAGGCAACCGGCCACACCTTTTCGCCGCATGACGCGGGATAGCCGCCGCCAAAGCGGATGCGGGTGCCATCGGCAAAGTCGGCCTTCAATGCGGACCGCCAGTCGCCGCATTCGCCGGCAGCCAGCGCAACGCCTTGCTGGATCTGCACACCGGCCATGGCGGGCTCGAACTGCACCTGCGCCATGCCAGCCGCGCGGTCCGGCACGAAGGTCATGACCACCGCCTTGAAATTGAGCAGCAGTGCATCGGGCGCGGCGTTGTAGGGCCGAAGCGGCTCGCCGTCGAAGGCGCCCGGGTCCGGCGTCACGGTCTCGAACGCGCTGCGGTCGAGCACGATGTCCCCGGTGATGCTGCGGATGCCCAGCCCCTGCACCCGCCGCAGGATCAACCAGAGCCGCTCGGCCACCAGTTTGGGGTCGCCCTGGCCCTTGATGTACAGGTTGCCCTGCAGCGTGCCGTTCTGGACGGTTCCGTCGTAGTAGACCGGCGTGTTCCAACTGAAAGCGGGGCCCAGCAGCTCCAGCGCGGCATAGGTGGTAACCAGCTTGGCAATGGATGCCGGGTTGACCTGTGCCGTCGTGCGGTGGGCCAGCCTGGGCGCCTGCTTGCCGTCGGCATCGACCACCATCAGCGTGACCGCCTCACGCGGCACCCTGGCGCGCACCAGGGCCGCATCCACAGTGGCCGGCAGGCCTTGCGCCATGGCGCCGGAAGCGGCCCACAGGGCCAGGAGGATCAGGAAGGAGGCACGGCGAAAACGCACACGGCAAAGAACAGGGGGCATGGGCGGATTATCCGGTCCGCCGATAATCGCCTGTTGCCCACCCCGCCATGAATCTCCTCGCCTTCGACACCAGCACCGAAACCATGTCGGTGGCCGTCTCGCGCATTGCGGATGGCCAGCCGCGCCTGTGGGAGTACTCGGGCGCCGGTGGCCCGCGGGCGTCGGCAATGCTGATCCCGACCGTGCTGGACCTGCTGGCGCAGGCGGGCCTGCAGATGAAGGAGCTGGACGCCATCGCCTTCGGGCGCGGTCCCGGGTCTTTTACGGGTGTGCGAACGGCCTGCTCGGTGGCCCAGGGCCTGGCCTACGGCGCAGGCGTCAAGGTGTTGCAGGTCGATACCCTTCTGGCCGTCGCGCAAGACGCGCGCCACAAGCATGGCGTCACCCGCGTCGTTGCGGCCCTGGACGCGCGCATGGACGAAATTTACGCCGGCTGGTTCGAATTCGAGGGCGGGCTCTGGCGCCGGCCTGATGACTTCGAGCTGCTGCGGCCCGAAGCGCTGCAGGTGGCGCAGGGGTGGGCGCTCGCGGGCAATGTTGCCGGCCCCTATGGCGCCAGGCTTGCCCAGGGCGTGCCTTGCCTGCCGGCACTGCCGACGGCGGCGGCGATGATCGGGCTCTGCCCGTCCCTGCTGGCAGCCGGCGAGGCTGTGGATGCGGCGCTGGCGCTGCCGCGCTATGTCCGCGATAAAGTGGCGAAAACCACCGCCGAGCGAGCGGCAGAACGAATCGCCTGAAGCACGATGAACGCCGTATTCAAAGCCGTTGAAGCCCAGTTCGAGCCCATGACCGAGGGCAAGCTGGACGCTGTGCTCGCGGTCGAGCAAGTGGCCTACGGCCATCCATGGACGCGTGGCAATTTCGCCGACTCGATCAGGTCAGGTTACGAGGCGCAGACACTGGTGGCCGGCGACACACTGATCGGCTACTTTGTTGCCATGAAGGGTGTGGACGAGGTCCACCTTCTCAACATCACCGTCACCCCGCCTCACCAGGGCGAAGGCTGGGGCCGCGTCATGCTCGAAGCACTTGCCATCTGGGCCCGCGGCCAGGGGGCGCAGTGGCTCTGGCTGGAGGTGCGGGCCAGCAATACGAGGGCGGAGCAGATCTACCAGCGGCATGGCTTCAGGCGCGTCGGCGAACGGCGTGGCTACTACCCGGCCGATGGCGGCTTGCGCGAGGACGCCGTGGTCATGAGCCTGAAGCTATGAGCCTTGACCTTGACACCCGGCAGCGCGCGATGCTGGCCGAAATGGGCATCCGCTGGTGGCAGCCCGAGGGCCCGGTGGTCGAGGACATTGCCACGCCCGCGTTTGTTGAACGCACAGCCCAGCCCGTGCGCGTGCCGGTGCCCCAGCCGGTCGAACACCGCATGGTTACGGCTCCCGCCCCGCAACTGCAGTCGCGGCCAGCGGGCGTTGAAACCATGGACTGGCCTGCCTTGCGCGAAGCGGTGGCAGGCTGCCAGGCCTGCAAGCTTTGCAATGGCCGGCGCAACACGGTGTTCGGTGTGGGCGACGAGCAGGCCGACTGGCTGGTGGTGGGCGAGGCGCCCGGCGAGAACGAAGACCTGCAGGGCGAGCCCTTTGTAGGGCAGGCGGGCAAGCTGCTGGACAACATGCTCAAGTCGATCGGGCTGGACCGGCACAACAAGGTTTTCATTGCCAATGTGCTCAAGTGCCGGCCGCCGGGCAACCGCAACCCCGAGCCCGCAGAAGTGGCACAGTGCGAGCACTTCCTGCGCCGCCAGGTTGAGTTGCTGCGACCCAAAATGATCCTCGCCATGGGGCGCTTCGCCGTACAGGCGCTGCTGCAGTCACAGGAGCCCATTGGCAAGTTGCGCGGCCGCCTGCACCAGTACCACGGCGTACCGGTGGTCGTGACCTACCACCCGGCCTACCTGCTGCGCACGCTGCCAGACAAGGCAAAGGCGTGGGCCGACCTGTGTCTGGCGGTTCAAACCATGTCGGTTCAGGAGGCAGGGGCAGGAAATACGCCCTAGTCGTTTCAAGGCGTAACGGTATTTATTCACGGACGGCCTGGGCTGCGTGGTGGTACAGGCAAGTACTTTTGTGATATTTGCCGCACAACCCTTCCCCAGCCCCGGATACAGGGGGTTTCCGAGGGAAACTGCATTGCTTCCCCTGTAACGCTGTGCTACTGTCGAAAGCAACTTCCCCAATGTAATCAACGCCTTGCGAGGCTGGCCCGGTGCTTCAAACCCGGCCCTTAGTTGTGAGAGAAAAGCCATCGTGATTCACCGAGTTGTACCGCCCGCCTCAAGTCCCGCCGTCGCAGGTTTCCGGCCCGCCGGCGCTGCTTTGGCATTGGCGGCCTGCTTCGGTGCCCCGGTAGCGGTGCAGGCGCAGCCTGCTGGAGCGCAGGCCATCCACGGGCAGGCGGCGTTGGTGCAGCAAGGCAGCAACCTGATCGTCAACACCCAGAACGGCGTGGGCACGAACCACTCGGCCATCAACTGGCAGTCGTTCTCCATCCCCGCGGGCAGCACCACCCAGTTCAACCAGCCCAGCGCAGCGTCCACCAGCATCAACCGCGTTGTCGGCAACAACCCCTCCTCGATCTTTGGCACCCTGAGCTCCAACGGCAAGCTGGTCCTGGTCAACCCCGCCGGCATTGCCGTGGGTGCAGGCGCCATCGTCGACACCGCAGGCTTTACCGCATCGGCCCTTCGCATGACCGATGCGGATGCGCTGGCCGGGCGCCTGATCTTTGGCCAGGACAGCCTGACCAATGGGTCAGTGCAGATCAACGGCACCATCGTTGCAAGAAGCGGCGACATCGTGCTGATCGCACCGAACGTGCAGACCGGTGAGCAAGCGCTCATCCAGAGCCCCAACGGCACCACGAGTCTCGTGGCAGGGCAAAAGGTGGAAGTCACCGGGCGTGGCCTGGAAGGCATCCGGCTGCAGCTGCAGGCGCCGAGTGACCAGGCAGTGAACCTGGGCACGCTCAAGGGCGATGCGGTGGGCATGTTTGCAGGGCAACTGCGCCACAGCGGACTGATTCAGGCGAGTGCGGCCACGCAAGAGGGCGGGCGCGTCCTGCTCAAGGGCGCACAGGAAACCGAGATTGCAGGCAGTACCAGTGCGAGCAAGGGCACAGTGGGCGGTCAGGTCTGGGCCACGGCCAACAAGGTCAAACTCAAGAGCGGGGCCATCATTGATGTGAGCGGCACCAACGGTGGTGGCGAAGTGCTGATTGGCGGCGGCTGGCAGGGCAAGGATGGCAGGCTGGGCAATGCCCAGGAAACCACGGCCGAGACGGGCAGCACCCTCAAGGCCGACGCCGCCGACAACGGTAACGGCGGCACGGTCGTGCTGTGGAGCGATGGGACGACGCGCACGGCTGCGGCCATCAGCGCGCGCGGCGGTGTCACGGGCGGCAATGGCGGCAATGTCGAGACTTCGGGCAAGGGGTTGCTGGATGTGCGGCGGGCGGCTGCCGTCAATGCACGATCCGCGACCGGACTTGCCGGTGAGTGGCTCCTGGATCCCCTTGAAATC
>CALRME020000266.1:0-5125 GCA_943369045.1 Sphingobacterium thalpophilum | reverse complement strand
GGAGGAATTCAGGCCCGAGATGATCTTCATCAGCGCCGGCTTCGACGCCCACCGCGATGACGACCTGGGCCAGCTGGGCCTGGTGGAAGCCGACTACACCTGGATGACACAGCGCATCAAGGAAGTTGCGAAGAAGCACGCGAAGAACCGCATCGTGTCCTCGCTGGAAGGCGGCTACAACCTGGGCGCGCTGGGCCGCAGCGTGGAGGCGCACGTGCGCGCCCTGGCGGACCTGTGAGCGGGGTCCTGGACATGGCTGACGCCGCCGTACTCCTGTCGAGCGACGCCCGTGGCGTGGTGACCATCACCATGAACCGCCCGGCCAGCTTCAATGCGCTGAGCGAAGAGATGCTCGGTGCGCTGCAGGCAGCGCTGGACGACGTGGCAAAGGACGATCAGGCGCGCGTTGTCGTTCTGGCCGCCGCCGGCAAGGCCTTCTGCCCCGGCCACAACCTCAAGGAAATGGTGGCTACGCCCGAACTCGCGTACTACCAGCAGCTGTTTGCCCAGTGCAGCCGCGTGATGATGAGCATCCAGAAGCTGCCGGTTCCGGTGATTGCGCGGGTTCACGGCATGGCCACGGCGGCCGGTTGCCAGCTGGTGGCGCAGTGCGACCTGGCCGTGGCCGCGCAGGAGGCCAGCTTTGCCGTCAGCGGCATCAACTTCGGCCTGTTCTGTGGCACCCCCAGCGTGCCGCTGCTGCGCAACGTGCCGCACAAGCAGGCCATGGAAATGCTGGTGACGGGCGACTTCATCACCGCGCAGCAGGCGCTCGAGCGCGGCCTGGTGAACCGGGTGGTGGCGGCCGATGCGCTGGACGCGGAAGTCGGCAAACTGGTCGACAGCATCCTGGCCAAGCCACGTGTGGCCATTGCCATGGGCAAGGAGCTGTTCTACCGCCAGCGCGAGATGGGCACGGAGGCGGCTTACCAGCTGGCCGGGCAGACCATGGCCGTGAACATGATGGATGAGAGCGCACAGGAAGGCGTCACCGCCTTCACCCAGAAGCGCGCGCCTTCCTGGAAGCCGTGACCGAACTGGACCGGCTGATCAGCGACCTGGGGCATCCCGGCATGCCCTACGAGATCGCCATCCTGGGCGCCTGCCTGTTCGCGGCATTCGGCATTTGCTGGCTGGTCGGCCGCAAGCAGCCGCCCGACTCCGTCTGGTTCGGCCGGGCCATCATCGACGGGCTGCTGTTCCCGCTTCTGGCGCTGGTACTGGTCTACATCGCGAAACACGTGCTCGTTGATTTCCAGCGCGTGGTCCTGCTCAAGGTCGCGCTGCCCGTGCTGGTGTCGCTGGCGGGCATACGGTTCCTGGCACGCGTGCTGACGGCGGTGTTTCCTGCATCGGCCTTCGCGCGGCTCGTCGAACGCCTTTTCTCCTGGATGGCCTGGATCGGCGCCGTGCTCTGGATCGTCGGCCTGCTGCCTGCGGTGATGGCCGAGCTCGATTCCATCCACTTTGCATTTGGCAAGTCGCGCATCAGCCTGCTCAGCGTGATGGAAGGCGTGCTGTCCTCGGGCGTGGTGCTGGTACTCGCGCTGTGGATTTCGGCGGTGCTGGAAAAGCGCATCCTGCGCGAGACGGTCAACGATCTGTCGCTTCGCCGTGTGGCTGCCAACACCACGCGGGCTGTGCTGCTGCTGGTGGGCTTCATGTTCGCGTTGTCGGCGGCCGGCGTGGACCTCACGGCGCTGTCGGTGCTGGGCGGGGCGCTCGGCGTGGGCCTGGGCTTTGGACTGCAGAAGCTGGCAGCCAACTACATCAGCGGCTTCGTCATCCTGTTCGAGCGCAGCTTGCGCATCGGCGACATGGTCAAGGTGGACGGCTTTGAGGGCGAGGTGGTGGACATCAAGACGCGCTACACGCTGATCCGCGCCACCAATGGCCGCGAGTCCATCGTGCCCAACGAGAAGCTGATCACCGAGCGCATTGAAAACCTGTCGCTGGCCGATCCGCGCCTGCTGGTGACGACCACGGTCACCGTGGGCTACGACAGCGATGTCGATGCGGTTCAGCAGATCCTTGTGGATTCGGCGCTGGCCAGTGCCCGTGTGCTGAAAGACCCGGCACCCGGAGCGCGCCTGGCCAACCTGGGCGCGGACGGGCTTGAGTTCCAGTTGCTGTTCTGGATCGCCGACCCGGCCAACGGGCAGCTCAATGTGCGCTCGGAAATCAACCTGCGCATGCTCAAGGGGCTGCGCGAGGCGGGGATCGACATCCCTTATCCGCAACGGGTGGTGCACCTGCGGCCCGTGCCGCAGGAGGCAGTCACTTCATCAGGGACGGCAGCCAGAGACTGAGTTGCGGGAAGGCGATCAGCAGGCCCAGCACGAAGATCATCACGGCGACGAACGGCCAGCAGCCGCGGAAGATCGCACTGAGGCCAACCCCGGGCAGCAGCGAATTGAGCACGAACAGGTTCATGCCCACCGGCGGCGAGATCAGGCCGATCTGCACGATCATCACGATCAGCACGCCGAACCAGACCGGGTCGAACCCCAGCGCCGTGACGATGGGGAAGAACAGCGGGATCGTCAGCAGCACCATGGTGAGCTCTTCCATCACCGTGCCCAGCACCACGTAGATGAACATCATCGCGGTGATGATCATGATGGGCGACAGGCCCAGGTGGGTGATCCACTCCTTGAGGTCACCCGGCATGGTGGTGAAGTTCACGAAGTTGGCGAAGATGGTGGCGGCGATCAGCAGCGTGAACAGCATGGCCGTGGTGCGGGCCGACTCCACCAGCACCTGGAACAGGATGGCCCAGGTCAGCCGCCTGCGAGCCAGCGCAAACAGGAAGGCACCCGCGGCGCCGAAGCCCGCGCCCTCGGTGGCGGTGAAGAAGCCGCCATAGATGCCCCCCAGCACCACGATCACCAGCAGCACAACGCCCCATATGCCGCGCAATGCGCGCCAGCGGTCGGGCCAGGAGGTGCGCTCGCCCGGGGGCGCGTGCTCCGGGTCGCGCAACGTCATCAGCGACACCGCGCCCATCAGCAGCGAGGCGGTCAGCAGGCCCGGGATCACGCCGGCGGCGAACAGCTTGCCGATGTTGGTCTCGGTGATGATGCCGTAGATCACCATGATGGTCGACGGCGGGATCATGATGCCCAGCGTGCCGCCCGCGGCCATCACGCCGGTGGACAGCGAGTCGCTGTAGCCCAGCTTCTTCATCGACGGATAGGCCACCTTGCTCATGGTGGCCGCCGTGGCGATGGAAGAGCCGCAGATCGCGCCAAAGCCGGCGCAGGCCGCAATCGTGGCGTGGGCGAGGCCGCCGCGCACGTGGCCGATGAAGGCGTAGGCCGCCTGGAACAGCTCGTGGGCCAGGCCCGCGCGCGCAACGAAGTTGCCCATCAGGATGAACAGCGGGATCACCGACAGCGTGTACGCGAAGCCGGTCTCGTAGACCACCTGCGCGGTACTGGCCAGCGCCGGCTGCCAGCCGCGCGTCAGGCCGATACCGGCGACGCCGACCAGGCCCATCGAAAACGCCAGCGGCACGCGCAGCAGCGCGAGGGCGAAGATGGCCGCAAAGCCCAGGAGTGCTTCGATCACAGCGCGACCCCTTCGCCTTCGGCCAGCGCCTGGGGCGGGTAGGCGATCAGGGCCAGGTGGACCAGTCCGGTGATACCGCACAGCAGGGACATGCCGTAGATGAAGGGCGCCTTGAGCAGTTTGAGCTGGGCGGTGGTTTCCCCGGTCTCCATGAACTGGCCGCCAGTGCGCCACATGAGCCAGGCGACCGCCAGGAGGACGCCCGCGCACAGCAGGTGCACGAGCAGTGCCTGCACCCGCAGCGCGAGCTTGCCCAGGTAGCTGTCCATGGAGTCGAACACGACGTGCTCACCCCGCAGGGAAACAAGGGGCAGGGCGCCGAAGATCACCACCACCATCAGCAGTTCGGTGAGCTCAAGCGAGCCGGGGATGGAGTTGTTGGCGAACTTGCGGCCTATGACGTCGAAGAAGGTGAGCGCCATGATGGCAAAAAGGGCCGTGCCCGAGAGCAGGCCGCAAAGGGTTTCAAGCAGTTTTTTCAAGTGGAATTCTTCCTGCCGCGCAGTCACGAAAAAAAGCGCGACACCCACGGTGCCATGAGTGTCGCGCGGCGTCCCTGATGGGAAGCTTACTTCGAGGCCTTGGCAATCTCCGAGCGGAACTCGGCCAGCACCTTGGCTGCGTCCTTCAGGCCCTTGGCTTCGGCATCCTTGACCCACTTGGCTTCCAGCGTGGATGTCTTGGCCTTGATGTCGGCGACGAACTTCGCGTCGGCCTTGACCACCTGCACATTGTTGGCCTGCATCAGCGCATAGGCGCGGCGGTCGACCTTGTCCCAGTTGCGGCCCATGATGCGGGCGGCGACCTCGCCGGAGGCGGCGTCCACGGCCTTCTTCTCGTCGGCGCTGAGCTTGTCGTACTTGGCCTGGTTCATCAGGAAGACAAAGCTGGTGTTGTACAGGCCACCCGGGAAGGTGGTGGCGTGCTTGATGATCTTGTCGATCTTGAACGACTCGGTCGATTCGGCAGGGAACAGGGTGCCGTCCATCACGCCGCCCGAGAGCAGTTCGTACGAATCGGGCGCCGGCTTGAGCGTGACGTTCATGCCCAGCGATTTGGAGATTTCATTGACCATGCCGCCGCCCACGCGCCACTTCAGGCCCTGCAGGTCCGCAACCTGGGTCACCGGCTTCTTGGTGTTGAAGACGATGCCCGGGCCGTGAGTGAAATAGGCCAGGACGTGGATGCCCTGGTGCTCCTGGCCGAACTGCGGGTACTTGCTGGCGATCTTGTTGAAAGCCACCGACAGCGGCTCGGCGCTGTCCCCCAGAAAGCCGAACTCGGCCATCTGCGTGAGAACGAAGCGCCCCGGCGTGTAGCCGTGCACCGTGAAGGACACATCGGCCAGGCCGTTCTTTACCGCGTCCAGTGTGCCGGGAGGCGCCGCCACCGCGCGCGGCAGGATGTTGCACTTGATCTTGCCGGCCGCGTTTTTCTCGACCAGTTCGCACCACTCTTTCTGCGCCACGCTCAGGGAGTGGGTGGGGGGCACCCAGGTGGACAGGGTCAGGACGGTCTGCGCGCCGGCACTGCCGGCGGCCATCGCTGCGGCCGC
>CALRME020000265.1:0-5142 GCA_943369045.1 Sphingobacterium thalpophilum | reverse complement strand
GCGCCAACCCGGAAAAGGCCAATGCCGGCGTGCCCGGGACGGGCAGCTTGCCGCACTTTTTCGCCCTGATGCTCAGCTACATGGCCCAGGTGAAGATCGAAGTCATCGGCTACCGTGGCTCCGCCCCGCTGCTCACGGACCTGATCGGCGGGCAGATCCCGATGTCGTTCGACACATTGGATTCGCTGTTGCCGCAGCACGAGGCGGGCAAGGTGCGCATATTGGCCACCTCCGGAGTGAAGCGCTCGGTGTTCGCGCCGCAGGTGCCCACCTTCAGGGAACAGGGGCTGCCCCTGGCAGCGGTCGGCTGGAACCATTTCTTCGCGCCCGCCAGCATGCCCAAAGCCAACGTCGAGCTGTTCAGCAAGACCATCACGCAGATCATGCAGGAAAAAGAGACGCGCGATAAATTCCTCGCCGCGAAGATGGTGCCCGCGGCGATGACGTCCGCCCAGACGGCCACGATGCTCGCTGCCTTTAACACGCAGTGGTCGCCGGTGATCAGGCGGTCCGGCTTCAAGGGCGAGAACTGACGCAACGCTGCGCCTGAGCGCGAGGACGGCTGGCCCACGGAGCCGCGCCTTGAGACAATACAGCCATGACACAGCAACTTCACTCGAACCGCCGCCACGCGCTGGCCTTGCTTGGCGGCCTGGCCGCTGCACCGTGGGCTGCAGCGCAGACATTTCCCTCCAAGCCGATCAAGGTGCTCATCGGCGTGCCGGCCGGAGGAACGCAGGACGTGCTCACCCGTGCCATCGCCGATTCCGTGCGCAACTCGCTGGGGCCCATCGTCATCGACAACCGCGGCGGCGCGGCCGGCCGCATCGCGGTGGAAGTGGTCAAGAACGCCGAACCCGACGGCCACACGCTGCTGCTGGGCACGGCCGGCATGATGACCATGTTCCCCAACGCCTACAAGACGCTGAACTACGACCCCATCAAGGACTTCACGCCCATCATCAACGCGGCCAGCTTCGAGCTGGCCATGTGCATCCACAAGGACGTGCCGGCCAACACGCTGGCCGAGTTCATCACCTGGGCCAAGGCACAGGGCAACAAGGTCAGCTTTGCGTCTTATGGCGCGGGAACGCCATCGCACTTCCTGGGCGAAATGCTCAACCGCGCAGCCGGCCTGCAGATGGTGCACGTGCCCTACCGCGGCTCCACCCCTGCGCGGCAGGACGTGATGGGTGGCACGGTGCAGGTGTATTTCGACACAGTGGGCGGCGCCATCACGATGCTGCCCAGCGGCCGCATCAAGGTGCTGGCCACCAGCGGCGAGAAGCGCTCGCCGCCCATGCCCGCCATCCCGACCTTTGTGGAGCAGGGCTACAAGGACGTGATTGCCGCGGCCTGGTTCTCCTACTACGCGCCCGTGAAAACGCCCAAGCCCATCGTTGACAAGCTGCGCGCGGAATTCACCCGCGCGGTGAACTCACGCGAGGTGCGCCAGCAGCTGCTGGTCAACGGCATGTACCCCGTGGGCGACGGCGCCGACGAACTGCTCAAGACGATGCGCGCCGACACGGCCCGCTGGGGCAAGATCATGCGCGCCACCAATTTCCAGGCGACCGATTGATGAAACGCCCCAACATCATCTTCATCGTCGCCGATGACCTGGGCTATGCCGACCTCGGCTGCTATGGTGGCCGCGTGCCCGTCTCCCCTGTGCTCGACGGCCTGGCCGCCAACGGAATTAAATTCACGCAGGGCTATTCGAATTCGCCAGTGTGTTCGCCCACCCGCTTCGCGCTGATGACGGCGCGCTACCAGTACCGGCTGCGCGGCGCGGCGGAGGAACCCATCAACAGCAAGAGCCGGGGCAGCACCACGCTGGGCCTGCCGCCTGAACACCCCACCCTGCCCTCGCTGCTCAAGGGCGCGGGCTACCGCACGTCCCTGATCGGCAAATGGCACCTGGGGTACCCGCCCGCCTTCGGCCCACTGCGCTCGGGCTACGAGGAATTCTTCGGCCCCATGTCAGGAGGAGTCGATTACTTCACCCATTGCGATTCGCGCGGCACGCACGATCTGTGGTTTGGTGAAGAGGAGCACCGTGAAGACGGCTACCTCACCGACCTGATTTCGAAGCGCGCCGTCGACTACGTGGAGCGCATCGCCGCGGGCGATGATCCTTTCTTTCTCAGCCTGCACTACACCGCGCCGCACTGGCCCTGGGAAACGCGTGACGACGAGGCGCTGGCGCAGGACGTCAAGGACAACCTGTTCCACCTGCACGGCGGCAACATCCACAGCTACCGCAAGATGATCGGCCACATGGACGAGGGCATAGGCTGGATCATGGCGGCGCTTGAGAAGCACGGGATCGCCGACAACACGCTGGTGGTCTTTACCAGCGACAACGGCGGTGAGCGCTTCTCCGACAGCTGGCCGCTGGTGGGCGGCAAGATGGACCTGACCGAAGGCGGCATCCGCGTGCCCTGGATCGCACACTGGCCGGCCGCCATCGCGCCCGGCGGCGTCAGCGCACAGCAGTGCATGACCATGGACTGGTCGGCAACGATGCTGGACGCTGCCGGCGTGAACGCCGATGCAGCGTACCCGCTGGACGGCGTCTCCATGCTGCCTGTCCTGCGCGATGCGGGCCGCAGCTTCGCGCGGCCGCTGTACTGGCGCATGAAGCACCGCGGCCAGCGCGCCCTGCGCGACGGCGACTGGAAGTACCTGCAAGTCGACGGTAACGAGTACCTGTTCAACATCCCCGCCGACGAACGCGAGCGTGCCAATCTCGCGGGGCGCGAACCGGCACGGCTGGCCGCCCTGCGCGCGGCATGGCAGCAGTGGGAGGCCACCATGCCGCCGATTCCCGATGACGCCACGGTGAGCCTGGGCTATTCGGTCAAGGACATGCCGCAACGCTGATGGCTTCCAGCGCGCGTTAAGCTTGCAGCCCATGTCCAAGCTGACCCGCTGGCTCCCCTTCCTGAACTGGCCCCGCCCCACGCCCGCGCTGCTGCGCGGCGAAGCGGCCGCGGCCCTGACGGTGGCGGTGGTGATGATCCCCCAGTCTGTCGCCTACGCGGGCCTGGCTGGCATGCCGCTGGTGGCGGGCCTGTACGCCACCTTCCTGCCTGCGCTGGTGTCCGTGCTGTTCAGCGGATCGACAAGGCTGTCGGTTGGGCCGTCGGCGCTCACCTCCGTGCTGGTCGGCACTTCGCTGGTCGGGCTGGCCGCGCCGGCCAGCGACCAGTGGATTTCGCTGGTGGTGTGGCTGGCGCTGATGTCGGGCGCGGTGCAGCTGGCGCTGGGCGCCGGCGGCGGCGCCTGGGCGCTCAACCTGGTGAGCTCGCCGGTGCTCACGGGGTTCAGCCAGGCAGCGGCGCTGCTCATCATCGCCTCGCAGATCCCCACACTGATCGGCGCGCAGGGCAGCATCCTGGAAGTGCTGCGATCGCCGCGCGTCGACGATCCCGTGGCCATGGCGTTCGGCGTGACTGGCGTGGCTTTGCTGGTGCTGGGCAAACGCTTCGCGCCGCGCCTGCCCATGGTGCTGATCATGGTGGCGGGCGCCGCCCTCATCAGCCAGTTCAGCGGCTATTCGGCGCATGGCGCGGTGATCGGCGCCCTGCCCGTCGGCCTGCCTTCTCCTTACTGGCCCGGTTGGCCCGGCTGGGAAACGCTTGGCTCGCTGGTGGCGCCGGCCCTGGTGATCGCATTGGTCAGCTCACTGGAGACGGCTTCCAGCGCCAAGATCGAAAGCCAGCGCGATGCGAAGCGCTGGAACGCCAACCAGGACCTGATCGGGCAAGGGCTGGGCAAGCTGGCCTCTGCGTTTTCCGGCAGCTTCCCGACCAGCACCTCGTTCTCGCGCTCGGCCATCACGCTCTACGCGGGCGCGCGCACCGGCTGGGCGACGGTGATTGCCACCATGTTTGTGCTGGCGCTGCTGTTCGTCACTCCGGTGCTGCACCACGTGCCGCGCGCCGCGCTGGCCGCCGTGGTAGTGGCGGCGGTGGCGGGGCTGGTGAAGCCACGCGAACTGGCCCGGCTGTGGCGCATCGACCGGGTCGAAACCGTGACGGCGGGCATGACCTTCGCCGTCACCATCCTGACCGCGCCGCGCATTTATTGGGGCGTGCTCACCGGTGTATTGATGGGGCTGGCGCACTTCCTGTACCTGCGGCTGCACCCGCGCATCATCGAAGCCGGCCTGCACCCTGACGGCAGCATGCGCGACCGTAACCTGTGGCAGCTGCCACCGCTGGCGCCGCAACTTTATGCGCTGCGCATGGACGACGAGCTGGACTTTGCCTCAGCCAGCGCCTTCGAGCGCGCCATCATCGAGCACCTGGCCGCGCACCCCGAGGTGAGGCACGTCTGCCTGTTCGCCCAGCCGATCAACCGCATCGACACCACCGGCGTCGAGGTGTTCACCCAGCTGCGCGCCATGCTGGAAGGCCGGGGCATCGCGCTGCACATCAGCGGTATCAAGCTGCCCGTGGAGAGAGTGCTGCGCCGCGCCGGGGCCCTGGCCGAGAGCCCGTTGCTGCACATGTACCGCACCGATGCCGAGGCGCTGGTCGCGCTGCAGCGCATCGGCGGCTGAAACCGCTCAAGCAGGCGTGGCGCGGCTTGCGGGCGATTTTCGGCCCGCAGGCCGCATCAAAGCTGCTTGAGCGCCCGCTCCAGCATCAGCCGCGACAGCAGCTTGTGGAACGGCATGATGGCCGTGAGGTAGGCCTTGCCGCCCAGGTTGTGGGTGTGCACCAGCGTCGCCAGCGTCACCTGGCTGCCTGCGGCCGTGGCCTCCACATGGACCCAGATGCGGAAGTCCAGGTGCTTGTCGTCCAGGCCCAGCACCGCCTGCTGCGGCGTCTCCGACACGATGGGAAAGATGCCTGCCGTCGGCAGCCCGCCACTGTCGCCGGGCGCCTCGGGAGTCTTCAGGCCGAACAACGAGACGATGCGGTTGCGGGTCGCCATCAGGCCCTGCACCAGCGGCAGCGGCTCCTTGAACATCGCGTGGGCGGCTTCCATCGCCGTGAGCGGCGAACGCGAGGTGGCGCCACTGAAAGCATCGGAGAAATCCACACCGGTCAGGCCGCAGGCAGCGAAGGCCTGGGACGGTGTTGCGATGGCGGATACGGTGGCGGTGACAGTCATGGCTTGCCTCCTAAG
>CALRME020000264.1:0-5144 GCA_943369045.1 Sphingobacterium thalpophilum | reverse complement strand
GGCACGCTGCAGGCGGTGACGGCCAACAGCGTCAGCCTTCGCACCCGCGGCGGCGAGCAGGTGGAGCTGGCGCTGCCTGCCAGCCTGGTGGTCAACGAGGTCTACCCGATCGCGCTGGCCGACGTAAAAGCCGGCAGCTTCATCGGCGTAGGCGCCATGCCGCAGGCCGACGGCTCGCAGCGCGCCATCGCGGTCACGGTGTTCCCCGAAGCCGCCCGGGGCACCGGCGAAGGCCACTACCCCTTCGACCTCACGCCCCAGAGCACTATGACCAATGCCACGGTGGCCGACGTGGCTGCCGCGCCCGACGGCCGCAAGCTGCAGGTGAAATACAAGGATGGCGAAAAGACCATCGTGGTCCCGCCGGACGCGCCCGTCGTTACCTTCCGCCCCGGCGACCGCGGCCTGCTGGTGCCCGGCGCCAGCGTGTCGCTGACGGCGCAGGAAATCGACGGCAAGCCCACCGCGCTGCGCATCAACGCGGGGCGCAACGGCTTCGCCATCCCATACTAAAAAAGAGTTCCCTTCCCGCAACCACCGGAGACAAGACGGATGAAAACCCCCACCACAAGCCTGATCCTCACGGCCGCTTTCGCGGCCACGTTCACCAGCGGCTGCGCCATCGCCCAGACGCCCGCGTCCGGCCTCATCACGGAGCGCAGTATCTCCATGGGTACGGCGCTGGAGCTGGCCACCGTGAGCCTGGAGCGCTGCCGCGCCGATGGCTTCAAGGTGACGGTGACCGTGCTCAACCGCCACGCCCGCACGGCCGTGGTTCTGAGCGACGACGGCGTCAACCCGCACACCGTGGAAAACAGCATGCGCAAGGCCTACACCGCCTTCACCACGCGCACGTCGACGGCAGAGATGGCCAAGCGTGCACAGCCGGGCCTTTCGGGCTTCATGCTGCTCGACCGCATCAGCCCGCTCGAAGGCGGTCTGCCGGTCTATGCGGCCAACAAGGAACTGGTTGGCGCCATCGGCATCTCCGGCGCGCCGGGCGGTGACAAGGACGCCGCCTGCGCCCAGGTCGGGCTCGACAGGATCGCCTCGAAACTCTGAAGGCCCGGGCGGGCTAGCGCAGCATGTGGAAGTTGAGCAGCCGCGTCGCCAGCACCGTTTCCGCCAGGAAACAAAGCAGCGCCAGCAGGAAGCAGCACACGCCGGCCAGGAAACTGTGCACGGCGTAGCTGTCGATCTGGTAGATCGTGGTTTCGCCCAGGAACAGCACGATGATGGTCAGGCCGATCAGGAAAGCGCAGGTCGTGAGCAGTGCGATGCAGCCGTTGGCCAGCCGGCCGCGCGTGCGCAACTCGGCCAGTTCTGCATAGGCGCGCCTGAGGAATTCCTCGTCGGTGGAAGCGCGGGCCCGGTCTTCCACCGTGCGGGCGCGATCGATGATGCGCGCCAGCCGGCCGGCCACGGCGCCAATCATCCCCGAGACCGCCGTCAGCAGGAACACGGGAGCCACTGCCAGCTGTATGCCATGCGTGATCGAGGCAGAATCGACGGGTAAAGCCATGTCACGCATTATTGACCACTCCCCCTCCACTTCCCGGTCCGCGCCCCCTGCTGCCGCACGCGTGAAGCCCTGGCACGTTGCCACGGCGGGCCTGATCTCACTGGCCGTGGCCATGGGCATAGGCCGCTTCGCCTTCACCCCGCTGCTGCCCATGATGCTGGCCAACGGCGTGATCGACCTGCGCGCCGCCAGCTGGCTGGCCAGCGCCAATTACCTGGGCTACCTGGTGGGCGCGCTGCTGTGCACGCTGCAGCCCTGGATCTGGCGCCGGCTCGGCAACCCACCTCCCCTTCGTGGGCCTGCCTGGGTGCGCGGCGGCCTGGCCGCCACCTGCCTGCTGACGCTGGGCATGTCGGTGCACTTCGCGCCGGCCTGGCCCGTGCTCCGCTTTGCCGCGGGCGTGGCCAGCGCCGTGGTCTTCGTCTACACATCGGGCTGGTGCCTGGCGCAGCTGGCCCGCATGGAAGTACCGGCCATGGGCGCCCTCATCTACACCGGTCCCGGCGGCGGCATCATGCTCAGCGGCCTGGCTGCCAGCGGCATGGTGGCGCTGGGCTGGTCGGCCGCTACGGGCTGGCTGATCTTCGGTGTGCTGGCCGCCGTGCTGACCGCCGTTGTGTGGAGCGTGTTCCGGCCCGACTCGGCCATCGCGGCCGCCGCGCCTTCCGCCGCGGCCAGTCCTTCGCAACAGGTCGACCACGGCGCCGGGGAAATCGCGGCGCTGACCGTTGCCTATGGACTGGCCGGCTTCGGCTACATCATCACGGCCACCTTCCTGCCGGTGATCGCCCGGCAGGCCCTGCCCGGTTCTCACTGGCTCGACCTGTTCTGGCCGCTGTTCGGCCTGGGCGTGATCCTGGGGGCGCTCATCGCCTCCCGCCTTCGCGTGCAGACCGACCTGCGGCTGCTGCTGGCCGGCTGCTACGTGATACAGGCGCTTGGCGTGGCGGCCAGCCTGGTGAGCCCCAGCCTGGCGGGCTTTGCCATCGGCAGCCTGCTGCTGGGCCTGCCGTTTACCGCCATCACCTTCTTTGCAATGCAGGAAGTGCGGCGCCTCAAGCCCGCGAACGCGCCCAGCTTCATGGGCCTGCTGACGGCCATGTATGGCGTGGGGCAGATCGTGGGGCCGCCGCTGGCGGCCGCCATGCTGGCGCGCAGCGCAACGGCCGGCCAGGGCTTCACGCTGTCGCTGGAGATCGCCGCAGCCTCACTGGCGGTGGGCGCAGTGCTGTTCGCCGTGATGAACCGCGTCTGGCCAGTCAGGCCGCGCTGAGCCATTCGCCGACTGCGCGGTTGAAGGCTTCGGGTTGCTGAACCATCACCCAGTGGCCCGTGGCAAAGCCCTGCACCACGCTTCCGGGCGTCGCCCGCAGGGTCTCCAGCCAGCGCGGCGAATGGAACTGGAGGGGCTTGCGCTCGCCGTAGAGGTAGAGAACGGGGCAATGCGGCTTGAACTGCGGCGCCTTGTTGAAGCGGCCGGTCCAGGTGTCGTAGTAGGGGTAGTTCATCTTCCAGCCCATGAGCGCAGGGTCTGACTTGCAGCGCAGGGCCCGCGCCATCGCGCGCGTCATGCGGTCGCCGATGGGGCCGCGGATCATCCAGGCCATCGCCAGCCAGACCTGGTAGGCCACGACCATGAAGGTGGCCTTGAACGACAGCGATTTGAGGAAGGCGCGCGAGCCGGTGTCGCCGATGTCCACGCCGATCACGCGCGCCACGCGGTCGGGGTGCAGCGCCGCGAACTGGTAGCCATAGACGGCGCCCCAGTCGTGCAGCAGCAGCGTCACCGGTTCGCCGGGGCTCACTGCGTCGACGATGCGTTTGAACAGAGCTGCCATCTCCGGCACCGTGGGGTGGCGGGACGGGCCGGCCACATCGAAACCCGGCAAAGTAAAACGCACACAGCGGAAGCGGTCCTTGAGGAACGTCACCTGCGCATCCCACAGGCGATGCGTGTCGGGCCAGCCGTGGATCATCACGATGGTTTTCGGACCCTCGCCTTCGATGAAAACCTCCACCCCGTCCACCGTCATTTGTTCTTGCGTCATGGCCGGGCATTCTCCCCCATCCCGTAACATTGCCGCATGCACCGCACCGTTCCCTCCAAAGAAGAAATCAACCTGCTCGAACCCTTTGACCGGCTGGGACTGGACCGCATCGAACTGGTCTCCACGCTGGAACAGGCCGAGAGGGCTTTCGACGAATTGACACGGGCCCGCGCCTGGGGCTTCGACACGGAATCGAAGCCAACCTTCTTCAAGGACCAGATCTCGGAAGGGCCGCACATCGTGCAGCTTTCAACGCCGGAACGCGCGTGGATTTTCCAGTTGCACGACCTGCCTTGCCGCAGCGTGGTGGCGGCGCTGCTGGCCACCCCGGGCATCACCAAGGCCGGCTTCGGGCTGGGCGACGACAACAAGCGCATCATCAGCAAGCTGCAGGTCAACCCGGTGGATGTGCTGGATCTCAACAGCGTGTTCAGCCGGGACGGCTGGCGCAAGGACATGGGCGTCAAGGGCGCGGTGGCCGTGCTCTTCAACAAGCGCTACATCAAGTCGAAGAAGGCCAGCACCTCGAACTGGGCCAACCTGCGCCTGACGGAGGCGCAGCTGGTCTATGCGGCGAACGACGCGTATGCAGCGATACGCGTGTTCGACAAGCTCGGGCTCTAGCTCTTGTTCGGGTTGTTGGGCTTGGCGTCCATGCGGTTGGGCACGCCGTCGCCGTCACGGTCACGCGCGGTGCGGGCCCAGCGGCCTTCCTGCTTGACCCAGCGGCCGTTGCGCTCGACCCAGTGCGGCGGGCTGTAAACCTGGCCGCGGCGCACTTGCACCCAGTGGCCGGCAACCCACACGTGCTTGCGGTTGCGCCAGTCCCAGTAGCCGGGCACCCACTCCTTGCCGCGGCGCGGTTGCGGCACGGCTTCCTGGCGCGGAGGGGGCGGCGCGACGGTGACGACGACTTCGCGCGCCATGGAGGCGAGCGGCACGCTGGCAAACGATGCGCCGATCAGCGCGGCAACGAGGATTTTCCTGAACATGGTCTTGTCTCCTGGAGGGGTGGGGCTCCGGCATGGCGCCCACACTTCCACTAACGGCGCGCGCCCCCGGGCGTTGACCCTCAGGCTGTAGGACGAATGCCCGTCACGCGGCCCTGGTGATGTCTTCGTAGTAGTGGAAGGCGTGACAGCTGCGCGCCCAGTACTCGTTGGTCGAGCGCCGGTCGCCGATACCGATGAGCTTGCGGCCGGTGGCCTTGACCTTCTGCGCCAACGGCATGAAGTCGCTGTCGCCGCCCACAACCACCACCGTGGCGATGTTTTCAAGGCGGCCGATGTCTTCCACCGCGTCCAGGCACAGGCGGATGTCCGCGCCGTTCTTGGCCGCACCGCCGGGCGGGAACAGCTGGACCAGGTCCATGCCGTGCTGCAGCAACGCCTCGCGGTAGCGGCCGAAAAACTGCCAGTTGCAGTAGGCGCGGTTGATGGCCAGCGGGCCGAATGAGGCGGCCAGCGCCGCAATGGCGTGCACGTCCAGCAGCGGCTCCTGCACCTTGAAGCGGTTGTCCTGCTTGCTGTAGGAGCCTTCCTGTTTCGTTTCGCACAGGCTGGCGTGCAGGTTCT
>CALRME020000263.1:0-5147 GCA_943369045.1 Sphingobacterium thalpophilum | reverse complement strand
ACCCGGCCGAGAAGGGCGCGAAGAAAACGCTGTGGCCCGAACTGAAAAACCTGTTTGAAAAGCCCGGCGCGGCCTGGGACATGCAGGACCTCAAGGACGGCCTGCTGTACCGCCAGGCGGTGGAGACGGCGCGCTGCCTTTCAGAAGGTGTGCTCACCACCGTGCACGACGCCAACATCGGCTCCATCTTCGGCATCGGCTTCCCGGCCTGGACCGGTGGCGCCATGCAGTTCATCTACGGCACGGGCATCGACTCGTTCTGCCAGCGCGCCGATGAACTGGCGGCCAAGTATGGTGCGGGCTTTGCGCTGGCGCCGGCCGTGAAGGACGCGATCCGCAAGCACCAGCCGGTGTACTAGACTTCCCGGCTTTTGCTCCACCTCCCCGCACACCCATGACATCACCGCGCCTCGAGAACAAAGTCTGCATCATCACCGGAGGCGCACAGGGCATTGGCCTGGCAACCGCGCTGAAATTCGCCCGCGAAGGCGCCACCGTCGTCGTGTGCGACCTGACGCAAGCCGGCATCGACGAAGCCCTGCGCCAGCTCGCTGAAACCGGCGCCACCGCCGCGGGTTTCGTGGTCGACGTGACGCAACGCGCCATGGTGGACGCCGCCGTCGGCAAGGTCCTGGCGCTGTTCGGCCGCATCGACGTGCTGGTCAACAATGCCGGCATCACGCAGGACGCGCGGCTGCAGAAGATGACGGAAGAACAGTTCGACCGCGTGATCGACGTCAACCTCAAGGGCGTGTTCCATTGCGCCCAGGCGGTGTCGCACACCATGGTCGAGCAGGGCTACGGCGTGATCCTGAACGCGAGTTCGGTGGTCGGCCTTTACGGCAACTTCGGCCAGACCAATTACGCGGCCACCAAGTTCGGCGTCATCGGCTTCACCAAGACCTGGAGCCGCGAGCTCGGGCCCAAGGGTGTGCGGGTGAACGCCGTGGCGCCCGGGTTCATCATGACCCACATCCTGGCCACCATCCCCGACAAGGTGCTCGACGAGATGAAGAACCGCGTACCGCTGCACCGCCTGGGCACGCCCGAGGAAATCGCCAACGTCTACGCCTTCCTGGCGAGCGACGAGGCCAGCTACGTCAACGGTGCGGTGATTGAAGTCTCGGGCGGTATGACGGTCTAGTCAGGCTCCGGCCGCCTGGCCGCCCATCTGCCTGAGCCAGGCGCCCGGCGCGAGGCCCACGCTTCCCTTGAAGCGGCGGCTGAAATGGCTCTGGTCGGCAAAACCGCAAGCCGCCGCCACCTGGGCAAGCGGCGTCCCCGCCTTCATCGCTTCCTGCGCCCGGTGGATGCGGACCGCGTTCAGGTAAACGTGAGGCGGCACGCCGAACTGCATCGAGAAGGCGCGCGTCAGGTGCGCCCGCGACAAGCCCGCCTCGCGCGCCAGTGCGTCGACCGACACATCCTGCCCGTAGTGCGCGCAGAGGTAGTCGCGCACCCTGGCCATCCGCACCCTGCCCGCCGCCCTGGCATCGCCGCCGGCGCGCGTTTCGCCATGACGCCGCAACAGCTGCAGCAGCGCGCCGCGTGTGAGTTCCTGCGCACGCAACGACTCCTGGGGCTGCCCACTGGCGGCGATGGCCTGGGATAGCCTGTTGCCCATCTGCGCGTCACGCACCACCGGGCTTGAGAAGTACACCGGCGCCCGGATGCCGGCGTCGCCGTCGCGGCAGTCGTCCATGGCCTGCTGCGACACGTAGAGCATGGCGTAGCCAAAGCCTTCCTGCGTGCCGCGCTGGCCGTCGTGCGCCTCGTCCGGGTTGAACATGATCACATCCCCTCGCAGGCTGGCGTGCAGGGCGCCCCGGCAGTTGAAGGTCTGCACGCCCGATGCCGTGACACCGATCGACCAGGTTTCATGGCTGTGCCGCTCGAAGGCGTGGTCGGTGAAATGGGCTTTCATCAGCGTGACGCCCTCCACCGCGCCCGGCTGGAAGCGGGCCCAGTCCGTGGCGCTGGATCCGGCGGCGTGCATGAAACAATCGTACAAGACGAGGCGGCCACGGCCGGGCAAAGTGGCTTTTCCAGTTCCACAACACCCGGAGTACCTATGCAGGAAGCCATCGACCTCAAAGCCAAGCTGTCCACTTTCGAGGGCCACTGGCAGCCGCGCACCGTCTGCGAATACAACGGCCACGACGTCATGGTCGTGAAGGTGCAGGGCGAGTACCAGTGGCACGCCCACCCGGACACCGACGACTTCTTCCTCGTGCTCAAGGGCCGGCTTGAGATCGACCTGCCGCAAGGCCGCACCGTCAGGCTCGAGGCCGGGCAGATGTACGTGGTGCCGCGCGGCGTGCAGCACCGGCCCCGCGCCGTGGAGGAAGCCCACCTGCTGCTGATCGAGCCGACCGGCACACCCAACAGCGGCGATGCGGCCACCGCCGCGCCAAGGCGCGTGATCTGATTGCGAGGCAGGCAGCAATTACTTGACTACGGCAAGCAATTGCCTGACCATGGCAGGCATGAGCCAGCCTGCACCCTCCCCACCGGACGTCCCGGCCGCCCATGTCAAGGCGGTACGCGGCTTCAACCGCTTCTACACCCAGCGCATCGGCGTTCTGGACCCCTACCTCGGCAGCGAGTTCTCGCTGACCGAGGTACGGGTGCTGTACGAGCTGGCGCACCGCGACCAGCCGACTGCCACCGAGCTGGGCCGCGACCTGGCCCTCGATGGCGGCTACCTCAGCCGCATCCTGCGCCGGTTCGAAGCCAAGGGCTGGCTGGCGCGCACACCCTCGCCGGCTGACGCGCGGCAAAGCCTGCTCAAGCTGACCGAAGCCGGCTACGCCGCCTTTGCGCCGCTGCAGCAGAAGTCGCGCGACGAGGCCGCCGCCCTGCTCGCCCCCTTGCCGCCCGAACGCCAGGCCCAGGTCATCGAAGCCATGTCCACCGTGCAGCGCCTGGTCGATCCGGCCGCGCCCGACGCCCGCACCATTGTGCTGCGCGATCCGCGCGCCGGAGACATAGGCTGGGTGGTGCAGCAGCACGGCGAGATCTACTGGCGCGAGTACGGCTGGAACATGGAGTTCGAGGCGCTGGTGGCCGACGTGGCCGCGGGCATCGTGAAGAACTTCCAGCCTCAGTGGGAGCGCTGCTGGATCGCCGAAGTCAATGGCGAACGCGTGGGCTCGGCCTTCGTGGTGCGAAAGAGCGCCACCGTGGCGCAGCTGCGCCTGCTGATCCTCACGCCCGCCGCGCGCGGGCTGGGACTGGGCGCCCGGCTGACCGACGAATGCCTGGCCTTTGCCCGCGGCAAGGGCTACAAGAAGATGGTGCTGTGGACCAACAGCAACCTGCTGGCGGCCCGCGCCATCTATGCCAGGCGAGGCTTCAAGCTGACCCGAAGCGAGCCCTATACCGGCTATGGCGGCAACAAGCTCGTGGGCGAGACCTGGGAATTGAAGCTTTAGGCCAACCGCGATGAACTACGCCCTGCTGGCTGCAGCCGCCACCGGCGTACAGGTGGGCGCAGCCATCGTCGCCTCCCGCTTCGTGGTCGGTGAGGTGCCGCCGTTCACCCTGGCCATGCTGCGCTACGCGGCCGGTTTTGCCTGCCTGCTGCCGTTCGTGCTGCCCACGCTCCGCGCCCACAAGGGCCCGTGGCCGCCGCTGCGCGACCTGGCCGCGATGGCCGGCCTGGGCATAGGCCAGTTCGGCGTGCTGATCGCCCTGCTCAATGTCGGTCTCCAGCATGTGACAGCCGCGCAGGCTGCGCTGATCTTCAGCCTGTTCCCGCTGCTCACGCTGATGCTGGGCGCGGCGCTGGGGCGCGAGCGCGTCACCATGAAACTGGTGGCCGGCGTGCTGCTGTCGATTGCCGGCGTGGCACTGTCACTGGCGTCCAGGCTGGGCGCCTCGCAGGCCGGGCACTGGTGGGGCGAGGCGGCGGTGCTGGCAGCGGCGTGCACGGGCGCCGTGTGCAGTGTCCTGTACCGGCCCTGGCTGCAGCGTTACCCAACCGTGCCGGTGTCGGCCTGGGCCATGCTGGCCTCGGTGCTGTTCCTGGCCGTGCTGGCACTGACCGAGCACTGGCCGTCGCGCATCGCCTCGTTCAGCGCCGCCGCGTGGGCGGCGGTGGGATTCATAGGCCTGTCCAGCGGGATCGGCTACTACTGGTGGCTGTACGCGCTCAAGCACGAGTCGCCCACCCGGGTAACGGTGTTCCTGGCCCTCAACCCGGTCACGGCCACCCTGCTCGGCTGGGCGTTGCTGGGCGAGGCACTGCAGGCCAACGCCCTGGCTGCGCTGGGGTTGATCGCAACCGGACTGTGGCTGGCCACCCGCCCCGCGCGATAATCGGCGGGCCATGATCCCTACGCCTGCGCCGCCGGCCGAAGCAGCCCCCGAGCCGCGTCCGCAACCCAAATCCCTGACTGACCTGTTTGTGTCGTTCACCCTGCTGGCACTGCAGGGCTTTGGCGGCGTCCTGGCCGTGGTGCAACGCGAGCTGGTCGAGAAAAAGCGCTGGATGACGCGTGAGGAATTCGTCGAGGAATGGGCGGTCGCGCAGATCATGCCCGGCCCCAACGTGGTCAACCTCTCGCTGATGATCGGCCACCGCTACTTCGGCCTGCGCGGCTCGGTGGTGGCGCTGGCCGGCATGCTGACCCTGCCCTTGCTGGTGGTGCTGTGCCTGGCCATGGCCTACGCACATTTCGCCGCCAACCCGCACGTGGCCGGCGCGCTGCGCGGCATGGGCGCCGTGGCGGCCGGCCTGATCGCCGCCACCGGCCTGAAGCTGCTGGGCGCGCTGAAGAACAACCCGCTGGGTCTGGCCACCTGCGTCACATTTGCTGTGCTGACCTTCATCGGCATCGCGGTGCTCCGCCTGCCGCTGCCCTATGTGTTGTTGGGCCTGGGCGGGCTGGCCTGTGTGCTGACCTACCGCAAGCTGGGTCAAAAGGAGCCGTCATGAGCATCGTGATGGCCCAGGCCGACTGGCTCAATTTCTTCCTGCACTTCATCTCGCTGTCACTGCTGTCGGTGGGCGGCGCAATCACCACAGCGCCCGACATGCACCGCTTCCTGGTGGACAAGCACCACTGGCTGACCGACCCGCAGTTCAGCGCCTCGGTGGCGATTGCCCAGGCAGCGCCGGGGCCGAACGTGCTGTTCGTGGCGCT
>CALRME020000262.1:0-5147 GCA_943369045.1 Sphingobacterium thalpophilum | reverse complement strand
GCAACCGCGAATGGCTGCAGCGCCCCGGCACAGCCACCCGCCACGCCTTCGGGGGTTTTATTTCTGTGGTTGCGTTGAAAACGCTCAAGCAGTGTTGGTGCGGCTTGCGGGGCGTTTTCGGCCTGCAGGCCGCGCGGAATCAGCTTGTGCGGTTCGCGCCATCGGCGTTGAGGTAAGAGTTCATCAGCTCGCCAAGCTACTTAGGTCCGAGTGTCAACTAAACCGGAACAAGCTTCGAGTCCGTGTCGATTGAAATGTTAGACGGCTGGCTCATTCGTTCACAGACTCCAATAGCATGGCCCGATATGCTCGCCACTCCAGGTCGCAGATGGCGAGTTCGTCCGTCCAATCAGTACCACCGGTTCGCGGACCGGCTTCAAGCTCGCATTGAGTCGATACCAGCTGAAGCCAGGCACGCTGACTTCGCCGCAAGACATCCTGCCGCGCCGGGCTGAGTCTCTTCATCGCAGCAGCGTACGCGCGATTGAGACGGGCGTCTTGTTTTCTATTTTCTTCTCCAAGGCACTCGCGCCTTCCCGCGACACTCTGCCCCTCCAGGGTTCCGAGACATGTGGATAGAACGCCGGCGATCCCGAGTTTCTCAAGGGAGATTCCGCTCGGCAGATACCAACCGCCGACTCCAAACGGCTCCGCCGCTTGGCCCGCCGCACAAACGACCAGCAGGAGGGTGGGACAGAGAAGTCTCGCGCGCATCGCCTGCCGTCTAACGTCGTAGGTAAGCGGCGACTGGGCCGGCTGCGAGCGCAGCGAGTGGACGCCGCAAGGCGTCCGGCTTGACTGACATGTTAGAGCGCGTATTCACCCCGCAGCCTCATCCCCGTCTTTGGTCACGGGAGACGCCCGTTTGACGCGAACCAAGGCGCTTGCCGCAACTGCACCGAGGGCGCCTGCAACTGGCGCGAGAGCGAACAGAGGCAGAGAAATCATCCATAACGAAAGGATGATCACCAGCACTGGCATCTCCTCTGTCGCCATGTGAGAAAAATAGCTAATCAGCACGGCAACGTATAACGCCGCCCCTCCGAAGAAGCCTAGCAGGACCGTCAGTACGGTTTTCATGCGGTTTAACGCAATGTAGGCCGCAACCCCTGCGGTCTAATCTGGCGGCTACGGCCTAATCTGGGCATGAGGGTCCTCCTGAAGTGGCTTGGGTTTTTGTTCTCGTTCTTGTCCACGGTATGCACTCTAAGCGACAAGTAAGCAGATCGGCAAACCCGGCAGACATGGATCCCGGATCAAGTCCGGGATGACAGCCAGAACCCACGAAGCACATTCCGCGCGGCTTGCAGGCCAAAAACGCCCCGCAAGCCGCACAAACACTGCTTGAGCAATTCAGCGCAACGAAAGAAGAAAACCTCCGCAGGCGTGGCGGGTGGCTGTGCCGGGGCGCTGCAGCCATTCGCGGTTGCTACAGAGTCGGGCTTTCAGACCACGGCATTGACACCAGCCATGCAGGCGTGAGGTAGCGGTCGCCCGCGAGCGTGCAAAGCGCCCCGGCACGGACGCCCGGCGCGCTGGCCTACCGCGTGGCGTGGCGCCAGCTAGGGCGGGATCAGTCGCCGAGCAACTCCCCGATCGGCTTCAAGTCATCCACCCGGTCACACACCGCCTTGACGACCATCATGATGGGGATGCCGAGCAGCAGGCCCCACACGCCCCAGAGCCAGCCCCAGGCGAGCACGCCGATGAAGACGGCCACGGGGTTCATGCGGCTGGCCTTGCTGGTGAGCCAGGGGACCATCAGGTTGCCTTCTATGGTGTTGATGAACAGCGAAGCACCAGCCACGTACAGCGCGGGTTCGATGGCGCCGAACTGCAGGAAGGCCACCAGCGCCGCCGCTGCCGTCACGGCAATCGAGCCGATGTAGGGAATGAGGTTGAGCACTGCCGCCGCCACGCCCCACACGGCCGCGTGTTCCAGCCCCAGCGCCCAGAATGCGAGCGCGGTGCACACGCCCACCAGCACGCTGGCGAACACCTGCACCAGCAGGTAGCGCTGGATCTGGCCGTTGATTTCGTCCAGAGCCTGCACCGTGATCTTCTTTTCGGTGAAGGTGGGGCCGGCGAGCTTGACCAGTTTGCGCCGGAAGGTGTCGCCCGAGATCAGCAGGAAGTAGGTCAGGAAGGTCACCACCGTGATCTGGCCCAGCAGCGCCATCAGGCCCATGGTGCCGGTCCACAGGTAGTCCTTGACATTGAAGCGCGGCTTTTCGATGACCACGCGCTGCACGCCGTGGGTGGCATTGGTCGGTGTGCCCGCTTCCTCGGCGGCCTGCTCCAGCTGGGCGGCGGCCTTCTGCATGGTCTCCAGCGGCGTGTCGGCGCGGCCGGCCTTGCGGCGCATGGCGTCGCGCATCTTCTGCGCCGCCACCGGCAGGGTTTCGACCAGCGAATTGGCATCGTCTGCCAGTGAATAAATGGTGGCCCCGGTGCCGCCCAGGATGGCCAGCAGCAGCACGCCGGCGCCCACCACGCGGGGAATCCTGTGGCGCGCCAGCCAGTCCACCACCGGCGCCAGCGCGTAGCTGAACATGAAGCCGATCATCAAGGGGATGAACAAGGCGCTGGCCCAGCGCAGGGTCGCCAGCACCGCCAGCGCTGCGATGAGCGCCAGCGTCATGCTGCGCACGTCCACCGGCATGTGCAGCAGCACGCGTGACGGTTCTGCCGCTCTCTCTGGCGTTGTCTCTGGCGCCTTCTCCGGCGCCTGCTTTTCTGTTTCCTGGTCCACGGACTCTTCTCCCGGCAAATGCCCAGCCAAGTCCCCCGGATTCCTCAAGCGGCCAGTGCGTCCCTCACGGCGGTGAGCTGCCGGCGCGAAACGGCCAGCAGTTCTTCCACCCCGGTGAGCCGCACGGCCCAGCCCTCGCCCTCTTCGGGGTCATAGTGCTTCTCCAGAGCGCGAACGGCGTGTCTGGCAACCAGCGCATTGCGGTGGACCCGCATGAACGTCGCCGAGTACTTTTCTTCCAGTTCGCTCAGTGAAGCATCGAGGATATAGCTCTTTGCCGCCGTGCGGACGGTCACGTACTTCAATTCGGCCTTGAAATAGACCACCTCCGACATGGGAACGCGCTCTGTTCTTCCACGGTCCTGGATCACCAGCACCTCCGGGCCCACAGCGCCGGGGTTGGCGCCCGCCAGGCGCAGCGCACGCTCGACCTTCTGCAACGCAGCCTGCAGGCGCTCCAGGCGTACCGGCTTGGTCAGGTAGTCCAGCGCTTCCAGCTCGAAAGCGGCAACCGCGTGCTGCGCATGTGCGGTGATGAACACGATGGCCGGCGGCTCGGGCAGGCCGCGCAGGGCCTGCGCCAGCGCCAGGCCGTCGGCGCCGGGCATGTTGATGTCCAGAAGCGCCGCGTCGAAGCGCTCGCGCTGCAGCAGTTCCATGGCCTGTACCGCGCTGGCGGCCTCGGCGCCCACATGCGCCTCGGGCGCCTTGCAGTCGCCCAACAGCGTGCGCAGCCGCGAACGGGCCAGGGTTTCGTCGTCGACGACCAGAACCTTGAGACTCATGGGGCCTCCGCCTTCATGCCGGTATCTCGATGCGCACCTGGTACACCCCGTCCTTGAGCTTGGCCTTGAAGTCGCCTTCCAGGTCGTGCAGCAGCCGCAGCCGGTCGCGCACATTGTCCTGGGCCACGCCGTTGCCGCGCCGGCCCTGCCCGGCCGGCACGGTGTTGGTCACCTTGATGACCACGGTGCCGCCGCGCAGTTGCGTGCTGACCTTCACGTCCGCGCCGCTGGCGCTGGGCTCGGCCCCATGCTTGACCGCATTCTCCACCAGCGGCTGCAGCAGCAGCGGCGGCACCTTGGCGTTGCCGGCATCGGTGTCTATGGCCCACTCGATGCGCAGCCGGTCGCCAAAGCGCACCTGTTCGATGGCCAGGTAGCGGCGCGCCAGCGCAATCTCCTCGGCCAGCGTGACCGAGTCGCCATGGTCCACCAGGGCGTGGCGGAACAGGTCGCTCAGGTCTTCCAGGATGGTTTCGGCCAGCGCCGGGTCTTCGCGCACCAGGGCGATGGCGCTGTTGAGGGTGTTGAACAAAAAGTGCGGCCGGATGCGGGCCTGCAGCTCCGACAGGCGCGCCGCCGTGGCCGCCGGCATGCGTCCCTTGGCCCGCATGACCAGCGCCGCCACCAGGGCCGCCGACAGGATGGCGCCGGTGAAAGCCGACGCAATCCAGGGCGCCGGGTCCATCACCCCCGCCACGAACAGCAGCCCGCAGCCATACAGGCCGGCCAGAACGCCCAGCAGCACACCGGCCGCCTTCTGCATGGGCGACGGCAGCCGGGCCAGCAGCTTTTTCAGGCTGCAGGCGACGATCAGCCAGGCCAGCGTGGCGGGCAGAGCGGCCCCGGTCAGGATGGAAGCGCGGGTGAGCCAGGCGATCGGGCCGCCCGTGCCGTACATGGCGGCAACGGCCACCACGGCCTCGACCACCAGCACCGCGCGCAGGATGACCCCGACGTGGCAGGCATCGAACAGCAGGGCCTGTTCTTCGTGCTGCGACACCGGCCCCACAGGCGGCGTGGAGGCCAGTTCCTGGAAGCTCGATAAAATTTGCGAGTCTTTCATCACAATTGGGGTCAGAACCCGATTATTGCCCCAGCCATGTCACAAAACCAACTCGATAAAAAGTCTCAAGCCTGGTCGGCCCTGTTCTCGGAGCCGATGAGCGAGTTGGTCAAGCGCTACACGTCCAGCGTCTTCTTCGACAAACGCCTCTGGCAGGCCGACATCCAGGGCTCGCTCGCCCATGCCGGCATGCTGGCAAAGCAGGGCATCATCAGCGCCGCCGACCATGCCTCGATCCAGAAGGGCATGGCGCAGATCACGCAGGAGATCGAGGCCGGCCAGTTCGAGTGGAAGCTGGACCTGGAAGACGTGCACCTGAACATAGAGGCTCGGCTGACGCAACTGGTGGGCGATGCCGGCAAGCGCCTGCACACCGGCCGCAGCCGCAACGACCAGGTGGCCACCGACGTGCGCCTGTGGCTGCGCGGCGAGATCGACCTGATTGCCGACCTGCTGGTCGAGCTGCAGAAGGCGCTGGTGGACATCGCCGAGAAGAACGTCGAAGTGATCATGCCGGGCTTCACGCACCTGCAGGTGGCGCCACCGG
>CALRME020000261.1:0-5152 GCA_943369045.1 Sphingobacterium thalpophilum | reverse complement strand
CCTCAAAGGAAGACATGGACATTGAAAAGGCGACTGTGACGAGGGCGCATGTCGATGTTCAGGCCAGTCTGGCCAGGCTCACGGAAATGGCCGCCAAAAGCGCAACCATTTCAGAAAAGGCTCGCGCGCTGATCGCAGAAATTGACCGGGTCGAGCAGGCCTATGGCCCGGTGGCGCTGGCCATCGTCGCCCAGGTGGTCGACGGCAAGAAGGAAGAAGCCATAGCCGCCATGAACGCCAAGTGCCGCCCCCTTCTGGCTGCGCTGACCAAAGCGACCGACGACTACGCCCAGTATTCTTCGCTGACCGCCAGGCGCCTGACCCAGGAATCCCACGAAAAGTACGAAGTGGATCGCGCCTGCATGATCGCCGCCAGTGTGCTGGCCATTGCGCTGTCCGTCATCGCCGCCACCCTGGTGACCCGCTCCATCACCCGCCCGATCGACCGCGGCGTGAAGCTCGCGCAACGGGTGGCCGCCGGCGATCTGACCTCCCGCATCACCGTGGACACCACCGACGAAACGGGCCAGTTGCTGTCGGCGCTCAAGGCCATGAACGAAAGCCTGGTCAACGTGGTCGGGCAGGTTCGCCAGAGCAGCGACAGCATCTCCACCGGCTCCAGCCAGATTGCTGCGGGCAATGCCGATTTGAGCCAGCGCACCGAAGAGCAGGCCTCCAACCTGCAGCAGACCGCTGCCTCGATGGAGCAACTCACCTCGACAGTCAAGAGCAACGCCGAAACGGCCCGCAACGCGACGCAGCTGGCCACTTCGGCCAGTACCGTGGCAGCCCAGGGTGGGGTGGTCGTCGGGCAGGTGGTCAACACCATGGAAGCCATCACGGCCTCGAGCAGGAAGATCGCCGACATCATCGGCGTGATCGACGGCATTGCCTTCCAGACCAACATCCTGGCGCTCAACGCGGCAGTTGAAGCCGCCCGCGCCGGCGAGCAGGGCCGCGGCTTTGCAGTCGTGGCCAGCGAAGTGCGCAGCCTGGCGCAACGCTCGGCTGCAGCGGCTGGCGAGATCAAGGGCCTGATCACCGACAGTGTCTCCAAGGTCGAAGCCGGCAGCCAGCAAGTGGATGAAGCCGGCCGCACCATGAGCGACATCGTCGCGCAGGTCAGGCGCGTGAGCGATTTGATCAGCGAGATCAGCGCCGCCACGACCGAACAGACCCAGGGCATTGGCCAGGTCGGCGATGCCGTGACACAGCTGGACCAGGTGACGCAGCAGAACGCAGCCCTGGTTGAAGAAAGTGCCGCCGCTGCCGAAAGCCTCAACCAGCAGGCCGCACGGCTGGTGCAGGCCGTCAGCGTGTTCAGGCTGGACAATGATGAGCGGCGCGCCGTCGCCGCGTGAGTGCCCGGGGGCCGTTAGCCCTTGAGGCCTTTGGCCGCGACGTCCAGGATCTCCTGCGTGCTGCGGCCTTGCGCGCACAGGCCGCCAATCGTCTGCGCGGAGGCACCCAGGAAGTGCCGTTGCGCGTCGCTGCCCTCGCCGTTGACCAGTTCAACCGGTACGCCCAGGGCTTTCAGGCGGTCAGCCAGTGGCGTCTGCGTGGCCCACATCACGTTGCTGTCCTTGGGGTCACCGAGCACGAACACTCGCAGTTTCGCATTGAACACGCCGGCCTTGAGGTGGTCGACCGGTTCGTAGGAGTCAGAAAAACCCGTGACGTCGCGGTCGCGCCCCATGATGCGCCAGCGCATCTTCGGCGATGAAGCAGCGGAGGCCGGCACGGCGCAGACGATGTCCGACCGCCAGCCCAGCAATGCGGCCACCGTGTGCCCGCCGCCGCTCAGCCCCGCCAGGCTGAGCTCTTCGATGCCGTGCTTCTTCTTGATCTCGTCCAGCGCCGCGGACACCAGCCGCGGCTCCAGTTCGCGCCGCCGCTGTTTATGCTCGCCCGACGAGCCCAGCATGCCGGGCCGCGACAGCAGCACAAACGCCATTCCCAGTCGCGCCTGGGAGTTGTCTGCGAGGGCCTGCATCGACCTTGGGCTGCGGCTGGCGTAGCCGGCATCGGGTGTGTCGAAAGACATCTGGTCGCCGGGGATGTAGAACAGCACGCGGCTGTTCGCAGCGCCGGCCGCCAGTCCCGAAGCCCAGTAGCGTATGCACTCGGCTTCGCCGCTGGGCAGCCGGGCCCAGACAGCGCCGGCCAGGCTGGCGCATTGTTCGCTGGTCGCGCTCACGCCCTTGACGAGACCTTCGCCGTTGAAGTTGTCATCGCCCAGTGCGATGGGGATGCGCTGCGCCTGGGCTGCAAAGGCTGTGGCGAGAAGGCAGGCGAAGATTACGGTTCGCACCTGGGCAGTGAAGTACATGACCGTCTCCTGTGTCAGCGCGACAGGCGGGGGTGCCGCTGCGCGAAATAGAACCACTCGCTGCCGGCCTGGGCGCCGGCGTCGGGGAACACGACGTAGCCGTCCTGCGGCGCGGCGACCACGGTGCCGTCGCTTCGCCGGGCGATCGGCTCATCCCGCTGGACCGCATCGAAGCTTTTCCAGGGCCTGGCGAAACTGTCGAGCGCATCCAGCCGGTCCACGACCTGCGTCAGCCGCAGCCCTTCCACCGGCGAGGCCTCGTCCGGCGCCGGCGTTCCCGTCAGGCCCAAATGGGCCAGCGCGTTCACGATGGCGCGCCAGGCTACCTCCGGCGCACGCGGGTCCTCGTTCTGGCCGCATTCCAGCGTCACGCCCCAGCCACCCACCGAGCGCATGTACTCGGTGGTGCCGCGGCCGTACGCCGCGCTGCCGCCGCGCCGGCCGACGCCGCCCGCATAGGTGTCAAGCCAGCCGTCCATCGCGCGCGCCACGCCAAGGCGCAAGGCAAGCGCTTCTTCCTGCGCTGCGTGTGCAAATGGCTGCAGGCTGCCCTGGTTGTTTTCGGGGCCGACCATGACAAAGGCTTCGCCGGCCGAGCGGAAGGAATGCAGGTCCAGCAGCACTTCGTTGGCCGCCAGCAGCGGGCACAGCTCGTTGGCAATGCGGTCTTCGTTGTCCTGGGGACTCACAGAAGGCGCCAGATGGCGGTTGAGGTTGCGATCGCCGTTGCGCGTACCCCGCTCGAAGGCCAGGCGATTGACCACCGGCACCAGCGTCAACTGCCCGGCGATGACCTTGACCTCGCCCGAAGCGATCTCGCCCAGCAAACGGGTGATGGCTTTGGCGCCGCAAGTTTCGTTGCCGTGCACCGCGCCCAGAACAAGCAGGCGCGGACCCGGGAGCGTGCCGGTGAAGACGTGGGCGTCTATCAGTTTGACCATGGATTCGGTGCAGCGCGTTCGATGGCCATCAGCGTAGGCGTGCCGTCCACGGCTTTCGCCTTGATGGATACCGTATCGCCCTTCTTCAGCCCCTGGACCATGCGGGCATCCGTGACCCGGTAGGCAATCACCGGAAACGCCGAATGCGCCTTCTTGAGCACGTCCAGCTTCAGCGCGATGGTGAGTTGCCCTTGTGCATCGGCCCGCGCCGCCGATTGCACGACGGCGTGCAGCGGCACCAGCGGCGTCTCATCGGTCTGGGCGCCAGCGATGCAATGCGAGAGCACAGCGGTGCAGGCAAGAACCCGCAGCAGGACTTTCTTCACTTCGCGTTCTCCTTCTTTGCAGCGCGCGCGGCATCGGCCGGCAGGCGGCCGCGCCTCGCCAGCGACTCGCGCAGCAGGAACTCGACCTGCGCGTTGACGCTGCGCAGTTCCTGCGCGGCGAGCCGCTCGACCTCGGTCCACAGGTCGGGGTCAATGCGCAGCGGAAAGGCTTTCTTGCCGGGACTGGCCATCAGGATGCCGGACAGTAATTCAGGTGTAGAGGGTGCCGGTGTTGATCACCGGCTGGGCATCATTGTCCGAGCAAAGCACCACCAGCAGGTTGGACACCATCGCGGCCTTGCGCTCGTCGTCGAGCACCACCAGGTTGCGTTCGGACAGGCCCTTCAATGCGGCCTCCACCATGCCGACGGCGCCGGCCACGATCTGGTGGCGCGCGCTGACGATGGCCGTGGCCTGCTGGCGCCGCAGCATGACCTGCGCGATTTCGGGCGCGTAGCAAAGGTGGGTGAGCTTGGCGTCGAGCACCTCGACGCCGGCGCTGGCAAAACGCTGGTTCAGCTCGGACTTGAGCGCATCGGCCACCGTGTCCATGCCGGCGCGCAGCGTGGTCTCGTCGGCGTCCAGGTCTTCGCCGCTGTCGTACGCGTACAGCGTGGCAAGGTGGCGGATGGCCGCCTCGGCCTGCACGCTGACAAAGCGCACGTAGTCGTCGATCTCGAACACCGCCTGCGCCGTGTCCTGCACCCGCCACACCACGGCGGCGCCGATTTCCACCGGGTTGCCGCGCTTGTCGTTGACCTTGAGCGCGGCGGTGTTGAGGTTGCGCGCGCGCAGCGATATCTTCTTGCCGGTCTGCAGCGGGTTGGTCCAGCGCAGGCCCTCGGAGCGGTCCGTGCCCTGGTACTTGCCGAACAGGCTCAGGATGATGGCCTCGTTGGGTTGCAGCATGTACAGCCCCGGCAGCAGCACGCCGGCCGCTACGAGGAACAGCACACCCCAACCCACAGGCGCGGCCTGCCGCATCAGGATGTAGAGGCCGGCGGCCAGCAGCAGCAGCGCTATCGCCACCATGGAGTAGCCGTTGGAGGAGGAGTAGGCCGTTTCCTTGCGGACCAGCCTCTGGGGGGCGAATGCGGGATTTGTCATGAATGCCTCCGGGGGAAAAGTGATATCACTTTAATATCCCCTGGGAGCCTCTGTCAAGCGCCCGCACCGAGGCCACGCACCTTGGCGCCGTGCAGAAGGCGCAAGAAGTGCGCGGCGGGCGCACTGAGCGGCCGCTCACTGGGGACCAGGCTGCCGTAGGCCTCCAGCGTGCTGCTGAATCTGTAGGGCAGGATGCGCAGCACGCCGTGCTGGGAATCGCGCCGGGCCACGGCCTCGGGCACCACGCCGATCATCTGCGACCCGCGTATCAGGTTGATGGTGGTAAGGATGGAACCGGTCTCTATCAGCCCGCGCGGCATCAAGGCGCTGTGGGCGCGGAACTCGCGTTCGATCACCTCCCGCATCGGGCTGCCGGCAGGCTGCACCACCCACGGGAAGTCCAGCAACGCCTCGAAAGCCAGCCGGCGCTTGTGCACGAGCGGGTGGTC
>CALRME020000260.1:0-5158 GCA_943369045.1 Sphingobacterium thalpophilum | reverse complement strand
AATGAATTTGACCAAGGTCAGGATTGCCGCAAAACTCGCCTGTTTCCTGGGTTTTGCAAGACAACCCATCTGAAATGCCAATGGCTCTTTGGGCTCATTGCAGGCCGAAATTCAACAACAACGGAGACGAATTCCATGACCAAACGATTCTGGCCGGCTGGCCGGCACAGCACCCTGCGCCCCATCCCCGCCCTCATGCTCGGCGCCAGCCTCCTGGCCGGTACCGGCCCCGCAGGCGCCGCCGACACCTTGGACACGGCCTGCCGCACCACCGAGGAATGCCAGGCGCAGGTGGCCCGCATCCAGGGCACGGTCAAGGGCGACGCCACCAGTGCCCTGTCGCGGCAACAGGACATCTTTTACTGGTTCGGCCGCATCAACATGGCATCGACCGTTGTCCATGTGGAGCAGGGCATCATTCCCGCGCCGCTGGCCGGCCGCATTGCCCGCGGCGTCAGCCATTCGATCGATCAAGCCACGCAGCCCGGCGGCAAACGGCCTTCCGATGTGCTGCAGGTCGAGAAGATCATCACGGACCAGGTCGGCCCCGAAGGCACGCTGGTGCATACGGGCCGCAGCCGTCAGGACATCCACTCTGCGTTGAACGCGGCGCAGTTGCGCCTGGAGGTGCTGGACTTCGCCGATGCGCTCGACCGGGTGCGCAAGCGGCTGATCGACCTGGCCGGCAAACATGTGGACACCTATGTGCCGGCCTACACCAACGGCGTGCAGGCCATGCCCATCAGCTACGCGCACTACCTCCTGGCGTTCGCGGATTCGTTCGAGCGCGACGCCACCCGCATCCGCGAAGCGTACGCGCGCCTCAATCTCAGCCCGATGGGCACCGCCGTGCTGGCCAACTCCAGCTGGTCGGTCAACCGGGAGCGGCTGGCGGCGCTTCTGGGTTTTGACGGGCTGGTCGTCAACTCGCTCGATGCCGGGCAGATCAGCACCTATGACGTGCCGCTGGAAGCCACGGCCATCGCCAGCTCCACGGCCATCCGCGTCGGCGCGTTCCTGCAGGACGTGCATGTGCAGTACCACCAGACGCGCCCCTGGATGCTGCTGGGCGCCGGCAACACATACACCAGCAGCGCGATGCCGCAAAAGGCCAACCCCGGCGTGATCCAGAACACGCGGGCCAAGGCCACCGACGTCGTCGCGTCGGCCCAGACTGTGGTGATGCGGGCCCACAACGTGACGCCCGGGATGATCGATTACAAAAGCACGGCAAGCGCATCGGGCGCCAAAACCTTCGTGCTGGGGGTGGAAATGTTGCAGCAGTTCGATGGCGTGCTTGCGGCGCTGCAGGTCGACCCGGCGCGCGCGCTGGAAGAGCTGGAATCGGACTGGATCACCTCCATGGAGCTGGCCGAGACGCTGCAGCGTGCGCACGGCGTGCCCTTCCGGGTGGGCCACCATTTCGCTTCGGAAATCGTCGTGTACGCGCGCAGCCAGAACCTGCGCCCCAAGGACTTCCCTTATGCACAGGCCCAGCGCATTTACGCCGAGGCCGGTAAAAAATATCAGCAGGTCCAGACCGTGCTGCCGCTGGACGAAGCCACGTTCCGCAAGACCTTGTCCCCGGTGGACATGGTGCGCACGCGCACCGGCACCGGCGGCCCGCAACCCGCGGAAGTCCGGCGCATGCTGGCCGCGTCCACTGTGGCACTGGTGCGCGATCAGGCCTGGGTCCAGGCACGGCGGGCACGCCTGCTGGACGCCGAAGCGCTGCTCAACCGCAGCTTCCTGGAGCTCGCCCGCAAGCCCTGAGCGCGCCGGCGCTTCACCCGATGTTGACCGGCACGAAGATCCGGTCTTCACCGCGCTTGACCAGCAGCGCCACCGACTTGCTGGACTTGGCCACGGCTTCCTTGACCTGCTCGATGCTGGTCACCGGCGTGCCGTTGACCGCCAGCACGATGTCGCCTTCTTCCACGCCGGCCCGGGCCGCGGCGCCGCGGGCATCCTGCACCAGCAGGCCGCCCTGGACGCCGGCTTCGCGCTGCTCGGACTTTTCCAGCGGGCGCAGGGCCAGGCCCAGCTTGCCTTGCGGCGCCTTCTCGTCGGCGCTGGCCTGCTTGGCGGCCTTGTCGGCCGTGCCGGCCAGCTTGGCGGTGACGCTGCGCACCTCGCCCTTGCGCCAGACTTCCAGCTTCACGTTGTCGCCAGGCGAGGCCATGCCGATCGCGGCCGGCAAGTCGCCGGCGCCGACCACACGCTGGCCGTCCACCTTGCGGATCACGTCGCCGGGCTCAAGGCCGGCCTTGTCGGCAGGGCTGCCTTTTTCCACGTTCGAGACCAGCGCGCCTTCGGGGCTGTCGAGCTTGAACGAATCGGCCAGGGTCTGGTTCACCTCCTGGATGCCGACGCCCAGCCGGGCGTGCTCGACCTTCCCGTGGGCGACGATCTTGTCCTTGATCTTGGTGGCCAGGTCGATCGGGATGGCGAAGGACACGCCCTGGTAGCCGCCGGTGCCGCTGTAGATCTGCGAGTTGATGCCCACCACTTCGCCGCGCGCGTTGAACAGCGGCCCGCCCGAGTTGCCCGGGTTCACTGCCACGTCGGTCTGGATGAAGGGCACGCTGCTGTCCGACGGCAGCGAGCGGTTCTTGGCGCTCACCACGCCGGCTGTGACGGTGTTCTCGAAGCCGAACGGTGAGCCGATCGCCAGCACCCATTCGCCGGTCTTGAGGTCACTGGTCTTTCCCAAAGTGGCCACCGGCAGGTTCTTCGCGTCGATCTTGAGCACGGCGATGTCGGTCTTGGGGTCAACGCCCAGCACCTTGGCCTTGTACTCGCGGCGGTCGGTCAGCTTGACGGTGACTTCGCTGGCGTCCTTCACGACGTGGGCGTTGGTCAGGATGGTGCCGTCGGCGCTGATGATGAAGCCCGAGCCCTGGCCGCGCACGGGCTGCTCGCGCGGCATGCTGCGGCCGCGCTGGCCCGGCATCTGGCCGCCGAAGCGCTTGAAGAACTCGAAGAAGGGGTCGTTGCCGAACGGATCGTCGCCGCCGCGTTGCGCGGCCGCCGCGACGTCTTCGTCGTCGGACGCTGAGGCCTTGCGCGTGCCGCTGACGCTGATGTTGACCACAGCCGGACCTTGCAGCTCGGTGATGCGGGAGAAGTCGGGAACGGCCACCGGCACGGCACTGGGCGTGCCGCCGACAGAGACGGTCGCTACAGCGGGTGCCGTTGTAGGGGCGGCATGCGCGATCTGGTTGCGCACGAGTTCCGAACCGGCACCGCCGATGACGCCTGCGGCCACCAGGGCCAGGGCAAGGCGGGAAGTCTTGAGAGAAACAGTCTTCGTCTGGGTTTGCATCTGATGGCTCCTCGCGGGATGAAAAGTTCGCGATGGGCCAATGATGGGGACGGCAGCTTAGGCCTGGCTTAAAGGCAACCTTAGTTCGATGCGCAGTCCGCCCAGGGCCGATTCCGACAGGTTCAGGCTGGCGCCATGGCGGTCGGCAATTGCCTTGACGATGGCCAGGCCCAGGCCGCTGCCTGCGGCCTGTTCGACACCGCTGGCGGTCCGGTAGAAGCGGTCGAACACCCGACCGCGCTGCGCGGCGGGGATGCCGGGGCCGCTGTCGTCCACGGCCAGCATCACGCGCTTGCCCTCGATGCGCAGCGACACGTCCACGCGGCCCGGCGCGGGCGTGTACTTCACCGCGTTGTCCAGCAGGTTGTGCAGCAGGATGCGCAGCGCCTCGGCCTGGCCCTTGACCGGCGCGGCGACTTCAGCGCCTTCGGCCAGGCCTATGTCGATGCCGGCGGCTGTTGCCTTGGGCAACACGTCGGCCACCGCCAGCTTGACGATGTCACGCAGGTCCACCACCGTGCTCGCCTCTCCGCCTTGCGCTTCCGTGCGCGCCAGCAGCAGCAGCTGGCCGACGAGATGGATGGCGCGGTCTATGCCTTCGTTCAGGCGGGCCACAGCCTGGCTGTGCTCATCGTCACTGCCGGGCACGCGCAGGGCCTGCGCCTGCAGCTTGAGCGCGGTCAGCGGCGAGCGCAGCTCGTGCGCCGCATCGGCCACGAAATGCTGTTGCGCCTCGAAGGCGGCGGCCACGCGGCCAAACAGCTGGTTGAGTTCGCTCACCAGCGGCCGGATCTCGTCGGGCAAGCCGGCTTCGGGCAGGGGCGACAGGTCGGTCGGCTCGCGGCTGGCCACCATCTCGCGCATGCGCCGCACGGGCCGCAGCGACCGGGTGATGAACCAGCCCACCAGCAGCATCAGCACGGGCGCCAGCGCCAGCGTCGGCAGCGCGGCGCGCAGGCCGAGGGCGCGGGCGCGGGCCTCGCGCGCGTCCAGGTCCTGCGCGATCTGTATGGTCTGGAAAGGCGTCTGCAGCGAATACACGCGAAGGCGCGTGCCCTGTACCTCCACATCGGAGAAACCCAGCACCGCGCGCGGCGGCAGGGCAGGGCGGGCCGAGCGGAACAGCGGCGTGCCGTCGGCGTCCCAGATCTGGATGCTGAAGTCCGAATCCTCGTCCACCAGGCCGGGCGCGATCTGCGCCATCGGCATGCGGTTGCGCAAGGAGAGCGCCATCTGCTGCAGGTGGTAGTCGAACATCTCGTCGGCCTGCCGCAGCGCGCTGCGCCACGCGCCGACGGCCTGCACCAGCGCGGCCAGCAGGATGGCGGCCAGCACCAGCAGGAGCAGCTGGCGCTTGAGGGAGTGGGCGGGCGCGGCCTGTGCCTGTTCCTGCGTCATTCTTTGGGCACCACATAACCCAGCCCGCGCACCGTCTGGATGAAGCCAGCGCCCAGCTTTTTGCGCAGGCCGTGCACGTAAACCTCCACCGCGTTGCTGCTGATGTCTTCCTTCCAGCCGTAGAGCTTTTCCTCCAGCTGAACCCGCGAGAACACCACCCCCGGCCGCGCCAGCATGGGCTCGAGCACCGCCCATTCGCGCGCCGACAGCGAAACCGGCTTGCCGTCCACGGCCGCCTCGCGCGTCACCGGGTTGAGGCTCACGCCGCCATGCTCGAACACCGGCTCGCCCCGGCCCGCGCTGCGGCGAAGCAGTGCACGGATGCGCGCCAGCAGCTCGTCGATGTCGTACGGCTTGACGACGTAATCGTCCGCCCCCGCGTCCAGCCCGGCGACGCGATCCCGCGTGCCGTCGCGCGCGGTAGCAACCAGCACG
>CALRME020000259.1:0-5171 GCA_943369045.1 Sphingobacterium thalpophilum | reverse complement strand
CGCGGGCCTGGAAGTCCTCGGTCGAATAGTTGATCACATGGGCCGCGCCGTGCTCCTTTGCCAGGGCGCATTTGGCGTCCGAGCCCGCCGTGCCGATCAGTTGCAAGCCCATGGCACGGGCCCACTGGCAGGCAATCAGGCCGACGCCGCCCGCAGCGGCGTGGAACAGCACGAAATCGCCCTCCTTCAACCCGCCCTGCGGCTGGGTGCGCTTGAGCAGGTACTGCGCCGTGAGGCCCTTGAGCATCATGGCCGCGCCGGTCTCGAAGCTGATCGCGTCGGGCAACTTGCAGACGGTCTTGGCCGGCATCACCCGCACTTCGCAGTAGCTGCCGGGCGGCTGGCTGGCGTAGGCTGCGCGATCGCCGGCCTTGAGGTGCGTCACGCCGGCGCCCACCGCCTCGACGATGCCCGAGCCTTCCATGCCGATCGCAGCGGGCATGGGCAGCTGGTAAAGGCCCGTGCGGTGGTAGACGTCGATGAAGTTCAGGCCCACGGCCTTGTGGCGGATGCGGATCTCGCCGGCACCGGGCTCGCCGACTTCCACGTCGGTGAGCTTGAGTTCTTCGGGGCCGCCGTGGCGTTCGATGCGGATGGCTTTGCTCATGGTTGTTCCTCAGGCTGTTATTCGGTAGAAGGCGCAAATCCTGCCACGAATCCGCAAGCCTTGCGCAAGCCGGCCCATCACGGCAACGCTTACAGTGGAGCGCCCATGAACCACCGCCTCACCCCCGCAACCGCCGCCCTGCTCGTCATCCCGCCCCTGCTGTGGGCCGGCAACGCCGTCGTCGGCCGGATGGTCAACGGTCTGGTGCCGCCCATCACGCTGAACTTCCTGCGCTGGGCCGGGGCCTTCGTCCTGCTGTTGCCGCTGGCTTACGCCGTGCTGCGCCCGGGCAGCGCCCTGTGGACCCACTGGAAGCGCTATGCGGTGCTGGGTCTGCTCGGCGTGGGCTGCTACAACGCGCTGCAGTACCTGGCGCTCAAGACCTCCACGCCGCTCAACGTGACCTTGGTGGCGGCCAGTTCGCCTGTCTGGATGCTGGGCGTGGGCGCCCTGTTTTTCGGGCAAGCAATCACGCGCCGGCAGCTGCTGGGCGCAGTGCTGTCGATTGCCGGGGTGCTGCTGGTGCTTTGCCGCGGCCAGTGGTCGCTGCTGATGGCGGTGCGGCTGGTGCCCGGCGACATCTATGTGCTGGTTGCCACCGCCGCCTGGGCGGTCTACAGCTGGATGCTGACCCAGCCCAAAGACCCGCCGGAAATCCGCGGCGACTGGGCCGCTTTCCTGATGGCGCAGGTGGTGATGGGCCTGGCCTGGTCGGGCCTGTTCGCCGCCGGCGAGTGGGCGCTGACCGATGCGCAGATCCAGTGGGGCTGGCCGCTGGCCGCGGCGCTGCTGTATGTGGCCGTTGGCCCGGCCATCCTGGCTTACCGCTGCTGGGGCATGGGCGTGCAGCGCGCCGGGCCGAATGTGGCGGGCTTTTTTGCCAACCTCACGCCGCTGTTTGCGGCCGTGATGTCAGCGGCCTTTCTCGGCGAACTGCCGCACCTGTACCACGGCCTGGCCTTCGCGTTGATCGTGGGCGGGATCGTGGTGTCGTCACGCCGGTAGCGCTAGGCTTCAGGAATAAAGTACGAAATCAGCGGCGCTGAGCGTGCCCAAAGTGCCGGTCAGCTTGACCAGAAGATCCTCCGACACTGCCGACGCCGCCGAATCGTCGTTCACGAACAGGTAGGTGCCCGCCGCCGCGCCGGAGGTGACCGTGACCAGCCGGGCCTGGATGACGGTCGCGGTCGATGCGTCCACGCCCGAGATCGCGCCATAGACGGCGGCCACATCGGCGGCCGAAGCAATGGCCGGGAGCGCAGACAGCGCCACTGTGGCGGCGCCGACGTTGAGTCCGTCCAGGAACAGGTTGGCGCCCTGCTTGATGCCAAACTTGTCCACGCCCGCGGTGAAGTCGGTGATGGTGATGAGGTTGGCCGCACCCGCCACCACGGCATCGCCGCCCTGGAACAGGAAAGTATCGGCGCCGCCGTTGCCGGTGACGGTGTCGTTGCCGCCGCTTGTGATCAGCGTGTCCGCCCCCGCGCCGCCCTTGACGATGTCGGATTTCCCCGATGCGGTCAGCGTCAATTTTCCCGTGGCGTTGGAGCCATCGAGCACCGAGCCCGTGGTGGCCGCCTTGACCCCGGAGAGGCTCACCGCCTGCGCGCCACGGATGATGAAGTTGGTGTTGTCGCCATTGGCGGCCAGCACCACGGAATTGGCGGCAGGCTGCGTGCCTGTACCGCCAAATGCCGAATCAATATTGACCGTGGAAGCGCCAGTGACGACCAGTTGCGCCACCGACGCCGCGGCCGACGCGCTGGCGCCCAGCTTGAGATTGGCCACGGAATTGCCCACCTGCATACCCAGGCTCAGGTTGTTGGCTCCCAGCGTGACCGCGTTGACTTCCACCGTACGGCTTGCCCCGAGGCTGGTGAAGCCATAGCTGCCTGCGCCGGCATCGAGGCGCACGGTGCTGATCGCCGCAGGGATGAGCGATGCGTCCAGCGTCACACCGGCCGCGGCGAGTGCGAGGGTCTCAACGTTTCGGGTCGCGTTCAGGCCGAGAACGGCAGCGGCGCCGGCGTCAGTGAAGGCGGTGTCTGCCAGTTGCACGACATCGGTGCCGGAGCCCCCGTCCACCACGTCGGCAGCCGTGAATTCGCCGGCCTGGAAAATCACGCGGTCGTTGCCCGAGCCACCGGTCACGGCCACGCCAGCATTGGCGGGGGTGACGGTGAAGGCGCCGCTCATGCGGCTTGCATCGATCGTCACGGCTCCGGTCATGTCGAACGTGCGCAGGTTCAGCTCCAGCGCGGCTTCGCCGCTGGCCGTGACGGCCGTGGTCACCGTGGAGGATGCGCTGTTGCGCAGGCTGAGCTTGCTGGCGTTGACGCCGGTGGTGAAGGTGACCGACGCCAGTGCCGGACCTTGCAACGCGAGGAGAACGCCAGTGCCGGTCTGCACGTTGTCCAGCGCGAACTCGATCGCTGCGTCGGCTGCAGGCAGCAAGAACGAGACATCGCCAGCCGTATTCCGAAGGCTGACATTCTGGTGGGCAGCGAGCGTGTGCACGCGCGCGGACGCCTCGTTTTCCAGGACAAGCCGGGTGACGTCGGCCGCGGCGGACACATCCAGCGAGGCACCCGGTGCGTTCAACCAGAGCGTCTCGATGCCAGACAGGCCAGGCAGCGTTGCCACGCCATACAGCTTGAGCGTGTCGTTGCCGCTGCCTCCAAACACCTGATCCAGAGCGCTGACAGTGGAGGGCGATGTGCCCACAAAAAAATCGTCGCCTGCCGTCCCGCCCAGAGAATCCACACCCGAAGTGAACAGCAGGCGCGCGGCATGGGCCTCATCAATCGCAGCCTGCGCCACCGCCACCGTCGCGCCGTTGCGTGTCACACCCGCAATGGCCAGCCGCAGCGCGTCCAGGCTGGTCTGGGCCACGGCCCGCGTCACCGAGAAATACTCGGCCACCGTGGTCTTGTTCGCCAGGACGGCGCGTGCATCGGCGAATTCTGCCGCGCTGGATGCCGCCAGCGCGGTCACCGCTTCGTAGACGATCTGGCCCTTGTTCGCACCCGCGGCCAGCCTGGCCCGGACGAAATCCAGCGCAATGGTGTTGGCCTGCAGCCCAAGCGGGGTGAGGAAACCGGTGGCGAATTCGTCGCTGGTCTGGAAGTTCGGGAACAGGCTCGTATAGGCCGGGGTCGCGGCCAGCGCCGCGGCCAGCACCGCAAGGCTGCGACCGCCGGCTTCATACGTGCCGGCCAGTTCAGCCAGGTAGGTGGCTCCCGGTGCGGCATTGAACATGCCGGCCACCAGCTGCGTCAGCCCACGCGTTTCCGCAGCGGTGAGTGCCATGGCGCGAAGTCAGGCGACCACGGCGAAGTCGGACGCCGTAACGGTACCGACCGTTCCCGTGAGCTTGACCAGCAGGTCCTCGGCGGCCACGACCGTTCCCGAATCGTCATTCACATACAGGTACAGGCCAGCCGCGCCGCCCGATGAGACGGTGACCAGCTTGGCCTGGATCGCCGTTGCGGTGGACGCAGCCAGGGCGCTGATGTTCGCGTAGACATCCGCCAGGCTAACGGCCGACGCGATAGTCTGGGAAGACAGCGTCACCGTGGCGGCACCGACGTTCAGCCCATTGAGGAACAGGTTGTTGCCCTGCTTGATGCCAAACTTGTCCACGCCCGCGTTGAAGTCGGTGATGGTGACGACGTTGCCCGTGCCCGCCACAAGCGCATCCCCTCCCTGGAACAGGAAGGTGTCCGCGCCCGCATTGCCTGTGATGGCGTCACTGCCCCCGTTGCCGCTGATGGTGTCGGCCGACGCGCCGCCCTTGATGATGTCGGACTTGCCCGAGCCGGTGACCGTGAGCTTGCCCGATGCGGCGGAACCGTCAATCACCGAGCCCGTCGCGCCTGCCTGCACGCCGGAAAACGACAGTGCCTGAGCGCCCTTGAGGTTGAAGGTCATGTTGTCGGCGTTCGATTTCAGGACAACGGTGTTGGCGGACGCCTGCGAGCCCACGCCCGAAAAGGCGGACTCGATGTTGAGCGTGCCCGATCCGGCAACGAGCTGCGACACGGTGGCCGCGGAAGTGGCTGTCGCCGTCACCTTCAGGGTTCCCGAAGAAGCACCCAGCGCCAGGCTGAGGGACAGGTCATTCGCGCCGGTAGCCACGGCGTTCACCTCCACCGTCTGCGTGGCAATGAGGTTGGTGAAAGCATAGGTTCCGGCACCGGCATCAGCGCGAAATGTCGTGATGCCCGAAGTCACCGTAGAGAGGTCCAGCGTGGCTCCGGCCGTGGCGAAGGCCAGCACCTCCACATTGGTGGCGGCGTTGACGCCCTTGAGCGCCTCCGAGCCCGCAGCCAGCGAGGTGTCGCTGATCTTCAGTGTGTCAGTCCCGGCGCCGCCGTTGAACGCATCGGCCGAAGTGAACTGGCCGGCCGCGAAGGTGACGGTGTCGTTGCCGGAGCCGCCGGTGACTTTCACGGCCGCGTTCGATGCCGTGTACGCCAGGCCGCCGGTGTTCAGGCTCGCGTCCACCGTGGTGATCCCGCTCAGGCCGTTGGTGGCGGCGTCGATCGTCACGGCGGCGTCGCCC
>CALRME020000258.1:0-5175 GCA_943369045.1 Sphingobacterium thalpophilum | reverse complement strand
GCGAAGCAGGCCGATGCGCTGGCACTGCAGCTCGCATCGGAAATGATCGGTATGCGCGACCAGCTCGCCGTGCGCTATCCGGACGTGGACAGCTCGCTCGATGAGGCCCAGGCCGCGCTGGCCGAAGGCAGGGCGCCGGTGGTGATCGCCGACCGCGCCGACAACCCCGGCAGCGGCGCGCCGGGCGATTCCACCTTCATCCTGCGCCGCATGATCGAGCGCGGCATCAGCAACGCCGCCATTGGCCCGATGTGGGACCCGGTGGCAGTGCGCATCGCCAGCGATGCCGGCGTGGGCGCCAGGCTGGCCCTGCGCATAGGCGGCAAGATCGGCCCGCTCTCGGGCGCGCCGCTGGACCTGGAAGTCACTGTCAAGGCACTGCACGCCGACATGATCATGAGCGGCCTGGCAGGCGCCGGCACGCCTGTGGGCGATGCAGCTCTGGTCGAAGCACACGGCATTGAGATCGTGCTCATCACCATCCGCAACCAGGCGCTGGGCTCGGACGTGTTCACCCAGCTGGGCTGCGACCTGGCGGCCAAAGCCATCATCGTGGTGAAGTCGGCCCAGCATTTCCGCGCCGCGTTCAACGCCATCGGCAAGCAGTTCATCTACTGCGGCGCGCCGGGAGCCGCCACGCCCTTCACGCCGACCCTGCGCTACACGAAGATCACGCGGCCGCGCTGGCCGCTGGACGACGTCAACACCGCCGTGCTCCTGCCCACCGCGCACCGATAGGAGTTCAACATGAACACGCATTTCCCCACCAAGACTCTTGCCGCTGTGCTGGCAGCCTGCGCGCTGGCATGGCCTGCTGCATCCGCGATCGCGCAAACGAAGACGCTGAAGTTCGTCGCCCACGCCGACGTGAAGATCCTGGACCCGACCTTCACCACCGCCTACATCAGCCGCAACTTCGGCTACATGGTCTACGACACCCTGTTCGCGCAGGATGCCAGTGGCAAGCCCCAGCCGCAGATGGTGGGCAAGTACGCAGCCTCAAAGGACGGGCTGCTGTGGACCTTCACCCTGCGCCCCGGCCTGAAGTTCTCCGACGGCAATGCCGTGACTTCGGCCGACGCGGTTGCCTCGATCAATCGGTGGGCCTCGCGCGACACCTTCGGCGCAGCCCTGAACGCGGCCGGCGCCCAGTGGGCCGCCACCGATGCCAACAGCTTCAAGTTGACGCTCAAGGAGCCCTTCGGGATGGTGCTGGACGCACTGGCCAAGCCTTCGGGCTTTCCGCTGATGGTGTTGCCCGAGCGGCTGGCCAAGCTGCCGACCACTTCGCCCTTGACCGAGGTGCTGGGCTCGGGCCCCTTCATCTTCAAGCGCGACGAATGGGTTCCGGGCAACAAGACGGTGTTCGTGCGCAACCCGCACTATGTGCCGCGCAGCGAGCCGCCCAGCGGCCTGGCCGGCAGCAAGAAGACCAGCTTCGACCGCGTCGAATGGCTGTACCTGCCCGATTCGAACAGCGCCGTGGCGGCGCTTCGCAACGGCGAGGTCGACGTCATTGAGCAGTTGCCGGCCGACTACATCACGCCGCTGCGCACCAACACCAGCGTGCGCCTGCTGCCCGCGGGCACGCAACAGGCCCAGCTGGTGATGAACCAGCTGCACCCGCCGTTCAACAACCCCAAGGTTCGCCAGGCCGTGCTCAAGGCGGTGAGCCAGGAGCGCTTCAACGCGGCCATGGGCTACCCGCTGGACATGCGCATGAGCTACTGCGCGACCTACTTCATCTGCGGCAGCGCCAATGACACGGCGGCCGGCTCCGAGCCCTTCCGCACGCCCGACATTGCCAAAGCAAAGCAGCTGCTGGCCGAATCGGGCTACAAGGGTGAGAAGGTGGCCATGCTGGTGGCCAGCGACATCCCCTACCTGAACGCGCTGTCGTTGATGGCGGTGCAGACCATGAAGCAGATGGGCCTGAATGTGGAGCCGGTCACCATGGACTGGTCGTCCATAGGCGCGCGCCGTGCCAGGAAGGATTCGCCCGAAGCCGGCGGCTGGAGCGCCTACGCCACGGTGGCCAACGAATTCGCCATCAACAGCCCCATTGTCAGCACCTACCTCTCGGCCGCCTGCGGCAACACCCTGCCAGGCTGGCCCTGCGACAAGAAACTCGACGAACTGCGCACCGTCTGGATCAAGGAAACCGTGCCCGCCCGACGCAAGGCCGCGCTCGATGCCTTCCAGTCGCGCGCCTACGAGGCCGTGCCCTACATCAACCTGGGCCAGTACACACCTGCAGCGGCGGTGCGCAAGGAGCTCAAGGGGGCCGAGAAGCTGTGGTCCGGCATCCCCAACGTGTGGGTGCTGGATAAATAAAGGCGGATGACTTGAACTACCTAGTCCGCCGCCTGCTCGCCACCATCCCGGTCATGGCGGTGGTCGCGGTGCTGGTGTTCCTGATGATCCACCTGTCACCGGGCGACCCGGCCGCGCTGATCGCGGGCGACCTGGCCACCACCGACGACATCGACAAGCTGCGAGGCGTGCTGGGCCTGGACCTGCCGCTCTGGCAGCAGTTCGGCCTGTGGCTGGGCAAGCTGGCGCGCGGCGACCTGGGCACCTCGTTCTTCACCAATGTGCCGGTGTCGCAGCTGCTGGCGCAGCGGCTGGAACCCACGCTGTCCATCGCGGCGCTGACCATGGGCCTGGCGCTGCTGGTGGCCGTGCCGCTGGGCACGCTGGCCGCGCACCGGGCCGGCAGCTGGGTCGACCGCTTCGTGATGCTGTTCGCCGTGCTGGCTTTCTCGGTGCCGGTGTTCCTGATCGGCTACCTCCTGATCTACGGCTTTGCGATCCAGCTGGGCTGGTTCCCGGTACAGGGCTATGTCCACCTGTCCGAAGGCGTAGGCCCCTGGCTGCGCAGCCTGGTGCTGCCTTGCGTCAACCTGGCGCTGGTCTACATCGCGCTCATCACGCGGATGACGCGGGCGACGGTTCTGGAAGTGCTGCACGAAGACTACATCCGGACCGCACGGGCCAAGGGCCTGGGCGTGCTGCCCGTACTCATCCATGCCTTGCGCAACGCCGCCATCCCGATCGCCACCACGGTAGGCGTAGGCGTGGCCCTGCTGATCGGCGGCGTGGTGGTGACCGAGACCGTGTTCGCCATTCCCGGCGTGGGCCGGCTGGTCATCGATTCGGTCCAGCGCCACGACTACCCCGTGATCCAGAGCGTGCTGCTGATCGCCGCCGGTGTGTACGTGCTCATCAACCTGCTGATCGACCTGAGCTACAAGCTGTTCGATCCGCGGATTCAATACTGAGGCCGCGAGATGTCCGCTGTCGTTCCCGTGCAGGAGATGAAAGAGCAGCCCGCCCTGCGGCGCTTCCGGTTCCTGCGCAAGAACCCGACGCTGGTTGCCGGCATCGCGCTGCTGGTGATCGTGGCGCTGATTTCCATCCTTGCTCCCTGGATCGCCACCCACGACGCGCAGGACATCGACCCGCTAGCCCGCCTGAAGGGCCCGTCGTCCGAGTTCTTCTTCGGCACCGACGCCCTGGGCCGCGACGTGTTCAGCCGGGCCGTCTGGGGCGGCCGGGTCTCGCTGATCGTGGGCCTCACCGTCGCCATACTGGCCACCGTCATCGGCACTGTCATCGGCCTGGTCTCCGGCTTCGTGCGCTGGAGCGACAGCATCATCATGCGGGTCATGGACGGCCTGATGGCCATTCCCGGCATCCTGCTGGCCATCGCGCTCATGGCCGTGACGCGCGCCAGCCTGACCACGGTGATCATCGCCATCACGGTGCCGGAAGTGCCGCGGGTCGTGCGCGTGGTGCGCTCGCTGGCGCTCACCCTGCGCGAGCAGCTCTATGTGGAAGCTGCCCATGCGGTGGGCACCCGCCTGCCGTCCATCCTGTTGCGCCATGTCCTGCCCAACATGATCGCGCCACTGATCGTGCAGGCCACCTTTGTCGCCGCTTCGGCGGTGCTGCTGGAATCGGTGCTGTCCTTCCTGGGTGTCGGCGTCCCCGCCACCACGCCCAGCTGGGGCAACATGATGGCCGAAGGCCGCAACGTGGTGGCCGTGGCCTTCCACACCATCCTCTACCCCGGCATCCTGCTGGCCGTCACCGTGCTGGCGATCAACCTGGTGGGCGACGGCTTGCGCGACGCGCTGGACCCCAGACTGGCAAGGCAGCTATGACAGAACCCCTGCTCGCCGTCGACAACCTGCGCACCTGGTTCGACACCCTGACGGGCACGGTGCGCTCCGTAGACGGGGTGTCATTCACTGTGAACGCCGGCCAGACCCTGGGCATCGTCGGTGAATCGGGCTGCGGCAAGAGCGTGACGGCCCTGTCCATCATGCGGCTGGTGCCCCGGCCGCCAGGCCGGCATGGAGGCGCAGTGCGCTACCGCGGCACCGACCTGCTGCAGGTGTCGGAGAAGGAGATGCGACAGATCCGTGGCAACCGCATCTCGATGATCTTCCAGGAGCCGATGACCTCGCTCAACCCCGTCATCTCCATCGGGCGGCAGATCGCCGAAACCGTGCAGCTGCACCAGAAGGCGAGCCGCGCCGAGGCCCACCTGCGCGCCGTGGAAATGCTGCGCACGGTGCAGATTCCCGAAGCGGAGCGCCGTGCGTCCGAGTACCCGCACCAGCTCTCGGGCGGCATGCGCCAGCGCGTGATGATCGCCCTGGCCCTGGCCTGCAACCCCGAGGTGCTGATCGCCGACGAGCCGACCACGGCGCTGGACGTGACCATCCAGGCGCAGATCGTCGACCTGATCAAGCGCCTGCAGGCCGAACGCGGCATGGGCATGGTGCTGATCACGCACGACCTGGGTGTGGTGGCCGAAAGCTGCGACCGCGTGGTGGTGATGTATGCGGGCAAGAAGGTGGAAGAGGCAGATGTGGTCGACCTGTTCGACCGGCCGCTGCACCCCTATACCCGCGCGCTGATGGCCTCGATGCCAGCGATGAACACCTCGACCCGGCGCCTGTCGGAAATCCCGGGCATGGTGCCCGCGCCCAGTGAACTGGGCAAGGCCGGTTGCGCCTTCGCGCCGCGCTGCAGGTTTGCCAACGCACGCTGCACCGCCGAAACACCGCAGCTGACGCAGTGGGGAGATGGGCACACTGCCGCATGCTTCGCTGTGGAAGAAGGTCGCATCGAGGCAGGAGTAACTGCATGAGCGCTCCCCTTCTT
>CALRME020000257.1:0-5184 GCA_943369045.1 Sphingobacterium thalpophilum | reverse complement strand
GCAAAGTGACGCCGATCCAGGCAATGTAGAGCGCGCCTGCCACCAGCATGGCGTTGAACAGTGCCGGGAACAATTGCAGCAGCAGGCCTATGCCCAGCGCCGATGCCGCCACGTGGCACACCGCACCGGCAATCACCCCCGCCACGGCCATGAGCCCCGCGCGCCGCCCACCGTTGAGCGACGAGGCCAGCACGAAGGCCATGTCCATGCCCGGCAGCACGACGATGCCCAACACCATGAGGAAAAAGAGCCAGAGCTGTGCCGCATCCATCGCGTGCCTCCTGTATTGACGATGCGGCGACTCTAGGCCTGTAATAGGGCACTTTCTGCCCTGATTACTCGTCAACCTGCAGCCATGTATTCACCGACCACCCGCGTGCTCACCGTGCTCGAACTGCTGCAGACGCTGGGCCGTGCCACCGGCGCCGAGCTGGCACAGAGACTCGAGGTGGACGGCCGCACGCTGCGCCGTTACATCGGCAAGCTGGAAGACCTGGGCATCCCGGTGGTGGCCGAGCGCGGCCGCTACGGCTGCTATTCGCTGGTTGCAGGCTTCAAGTTGCCGCCCATGATGTTTACCGACGACGAAGCGCTGGCGCTCTCGGTCGGCCTGCTGGCAGCGCGGCAACTCGGTCTGGCACAGGCCGCGCCCGCGGTGGAAAGCGCACAGGCCAAGCTGGAACGGGTGATGCCTCCCAAGCTGACGCGCCGCACGCGGGCGCTGGCACAGACCGTGCAGCTGGACCTCGCGCGTGCGCTCCCCGCCAGTGACAACCGCGCGCTGTTCGAACTCAGTGAAGCGGCCCATGCGCGCCAGCGGGTGAAGCTGGCATATGCCTCTGCCGACGGCGAGGCGACACAGCGTGAGGTGGATGTCTACGGCCTGGCACTGCGCAATGCGCGCTGGTATGCAGTGGGCCATTGCCACCTGCGGCGCGGCATGCGCACCTTCCGCATCGACCGGGTGCAGTCGGTAACGCCGCAGCTGGCCACGTTCACCCCGCCCGAAGATTTCGATGCGGTCAAGCACCTGGCGCTGGGACTTGCGACATTGCCCCGCGCCATCAGTGTGCAGGTGCTGTTGAAAACCGACCTGGCTACGGCGCGTGAGCAGCTGTTCGAAACCATAGGCCTGTTCCAGCCGGTCCGGGAGGGCCTGATGCTCTACAGCCAGACCGATGACCTGCTGTGGTACGCCCGCCAGCTCTCGCGGCTGGAATGTGACTTCGAGATCGTGGCACCACGGCGCTTGTGCACCGAGCTGGCCGGCCATGCGAGGCGGCTGGCCGCCCTGGCTACTCGCGCGCCGGCTACTCGTTGAGCGCAGGCTGCAAGGCCTGCGTGCAGCGCAGCACCATCACGCGAGCCAGCCGGTCTTCGGGGTACTCCATCGCAATGGCGCGGTACGCTTCCTGTGCTTCGGGATAGGCCTCGTTCTCGTAGAGGCCGTAAGCCTGGTCGGTCAGCTTGCACAGGCGGATGGTCTCAGGCGAAGCGGCAGTCTCTTCATCACCGCCCTTGATGCCCATCAGCTCGTAGACCTGCAGGTCGGCGCGGCGGCCCTTGACGTTGACCATGCCGATACGGCGCAGCCACAGGCGTTCGCCAGCCTCACGCAGCACCGAATGGCTGACGCAGATGCGGGTGCCGAATTCCTTGTTCGTTCCTTCCAGCCGCGCCGCCAGGTTCACGCCGTCACCCATCACGGTGTAGCTCATGCGCTCCATGGAACCGATGTTGCCGACCAGCACGGCGTCGGTGTGCACGCCCACGCGCACGGTCAACGGCGCGTGGCCTTCCTGCGCCCACCTCGCGTTCAACTCCGCCATGCGCTTCTGGATGCGCACCGCCGCGCTGCAGGCGCGGAAGGCGTGGTCGTCCAGCTGCGCCGGCGCGCCCCAGAAGGCCATCACGCCATCGCCGATGAATTTGTCCAGCGTGCCGAACTCCTGGTTGCAGCAACGTGTGACGATCTCGAAATACGCCGACACGCGCGTGAGCAGTTCCTGCGCTGGCGTGGCCTCGGCCCAGGTCGAGAACGACTCCAGGTCGGTGAACATGATGGTGAGGAATTTGCTGTGACCGCCCAGCGTCAGCTCATTGCCCGAGCCCACCAGCTGGCGCACCAGGTCGCGCGGCACGAAGGCCGAGAACGCGCCGATCGCACCCTGCAGCGTGTCCACCGCGCGCGCCAGCGAGGCGATCTCGCGCACTGGCGAGGTAATCGGTGCATGCCGCTCGACCGAGAAGTTCTGCACCTGCGCCACCTGCTCTTCCAGCTGTTCCAGCGGCCGGGCGATGCGGCGCGAGAGCACATAGATCACGGCCACCTGCAGCACGATGGCGATCAAGCCGAATATCAGCAGCTTCTGGTTGTTGGCCTTCCATTCGCCGACGAAGTCTTCCAGCGGCGCGATGATGATCACTTCCCAGGCCTTGCCGAAACCTGCCGGGAACGGCGAGAACATGGCCACATATTCCTCGCCAGTCGGCCCATAGCGGAAGGTGAAGCGGTCGCGCTGCACCTCGCGCCGGGTGGCAAAGGCCTGGCCTGGCAGGCGGTCCTGCAGTTCGGTCAGGCGAACGCGCGAGAGCGAGCCGCTGGCCTCGCGCTTGAGTGCCTGCTTGGTATCTGGGTAGGCGACGATCAGGCCCTCGTTGTCGACGATGAGCGAGATTGAGTTGGCGCTGACCGGCCGCGTTGCCAGGTATTGCGACAGGCTGTCGAGCAGGATGTCGATGGCCAGCACGCCGGCCAGCTTGTCGCCTGTGTAGAAGGGCATGGCCACGGTCACGCCGGGCAGGCCGGTGGTGGCATAGATGTACGGGTTGGAGATGACCAGGTCCTTCTTCTCCATGGCGTCCTTGAACCAGGGCCGCACGCGCGGGTCGTAGGCCGCGGGCACGCTCATGGCACTGAGCACCTTGCGATTGGCATCGAGAAAGGTGTAGCGGTCCACAGGCTCCGCCGGTCCCTTGCGATCCAGCCAGCGGCTGGAATAGACCGTGCCATCCGGGGGCGGGTTGTTTCCGATCTTCAGGCCCTTGGGCACACGCAGCGCCATGCGGTAGGTGCCGTCGGCGTAGCCCACGTAGACGCTGCTGATGTTGGCGCTGTGGCCCAGCACCTCGTACATGGGGCCCAGGGCATTCTCGGAACGGTAGAAATCAGGCTGCTCAGTCGCGACGCGCGTTGCAACACGCACCAGCGAGGCAATCGGGTTGAGCAGGGCTTCGGTCTGGTTGATGGTTTCGAGCCGGGCGCGCTCGACGGTCTTTTCTGCCGTGTCGCGCGCCATGCGGTCGTTGGACACATAGCCGACCCAGATCGACGCCGCAAACACCGGAAGCACCATGCCGATGAACAGCACAACGATGCTGGGGCGCAGCCGGACGGCGCCGAAATTCAGTAGCTTCATTGACCTGCCCCTCGGTATGGCGGGTCTTGGCGCCCGCGTGCCGATGATAGACGCAGCCGCTGGAATCACCGAATGCTATGCAATCGCTAGCTGCTCAAGCATATTCCATAAGCTTTACAGGCCGATTAACTAACCCGCTCGGGTGCGCCGGGCTGGCCCGGGAGAACCACAGGCGCGACCGGCCCGCGCTCTTCTTCCACAGGCGGCGGCGCGGGTTTGGGGTCGTTGGGCAGGGGCTCGGGCGTGATCGGCGGAACGGGCTCGGGCGGCGGAAGGTTCTCGCCCGCACTCATTGGCCGGCCTTGTCGATGCCGGGTCCGGAGTCGATAACAGGATCAGCGTCCTCGTCCTCGATGTCGACTGCCATGCGCTCTGTATGCGTGGGCAGCGAGGGGCGGTGGGCGATGTCGGGCGTGCCTTCGTGGGACGCGGGCTTGGCTGGCGGAAATTTGCCTTCTTCTGGCTTGTCGTGAAGGATTTCCCCGCCGTGGGGTGTGGGATCGATGGGCATGGCAGACCTCCTGAAGTCTGCATGTTGGGCTGCGCCGCGCAAGGGCGCACTCGGCCCATGCCGCCAGAAACTGTCAGCCCACGACTACAGCCAGCTCAGCAGCCCAGCCGTTGCGCGAGGTCAACCAGGCTTTCGCAGTGCAGGTCGTTTTCCGGACGCGGCGACACATCCTTGGGATGCGCGGCACCGAACTCGGCCGGCCGCGCAATGTAGGCCGTGTGCAGGCCGCAGGAGCGCGCACCGGCCAGGTCGTCGTGGTGCGCCGCCACCAGCGCCACCTGTTGCGGCGCGAGGTCAAACACCTTGGCCACACCCAGGTAGGTGGCCGGGTCGGGCTTGTAGGCGCGGAACACTTCGGCCGAGAGCACGCAGTCCCAGGGCAGGCCCGCGCGCTTGGCCATGTTGGTCAGCAGGCCGATGTTTCCGTTGGACAGGCTGCAGATCGTGTACTTGCGCTTGAGCCTCGTGAGCCCCTCCACGCTGTCGGGCCAGGCGTCGAGCCGGTGCCAGACACGATTGAGGTGGCGCCTCGCTTGCTCGTCCAGCGACGCGAGGCCGAAGTCCGGAAGTATCTGGTCCAGGATGATGCGGTGCAGGTCGTCAATCAGCGTCCAGCCCAGCTCGCCACTGGCCACGCGCGCCATCGCCGGCTTGTAGCCTGAGCGCCATGCAATGGCGAAGGCGTCGCCGTCGACTTGCGGATGCAGTGCCTTCATCTCCCGGACGATGCTGCCGTGCCAGTCGACCACGGTGCCGAAGATGTCGAAGGCCAGGACCTGCACGCTGGTCAACGGGTTCGCGTCTTGCACCATCAGTCGACCTTGACGTTGGCGGTCTTGATGACCCGGCCCCACTTGGGCACTTCGGCTTCGATCAGGGCCCTGAACTGCTCGGGGGTGCTGCCGCCCACGATGAAGCCCTGACTGCCGAAGAATTCCTTGATCTCCGCGCTGTCCAGCGCCTTGACCACTTCGGTGTTGAGCCTGGCCATCACCTCTTTGGGCGTGTTGGCCGGCGCGAACAGGCCTTGCCACGAGGAGGCCTCGAATTTCTCCAGTCCGGCCACCCCGCTCTCGGCGATGGTGGGCACATCCGGCAGCATGGGGTGGCGGCGCGCCGAGGTGACGGCGATGGGCCGCACCTTGCCGGCCTTGATCTGTGGCAGCAGCACCAGGAAGTCACCGAACATGGATTGCAGCGTGCCGCCCAGCATGTCGTTAAGCGCAGGCGCGCTGCCCTTGTACGGGATGTGCG
>CALRME020000256.1:0-5194 GCA_943369045.1 Sphingobacterium thalpophilum | reverse complement strand
TAATGTCCGAGCTTCTCTTCGCCGAAGCCTTCACCCTCTGGGGTTCCCCGACTACCTGGCTGGAAATCGTCGCCGTCGTCATCGCCCTGGCCATGGTGGGCTGCAACATCCGCGAGATCCACTGGGGCTGGCCCCTTGCCATCATCAGTTCGCTGATGTACCTGGCCCTGTTCTGGCGCAGCAAGCTCTACGGCGACGCTTCATTGCAGATTTTCTTTGCGGTAGTCGCCTTGTGGGGCTGGGTGCAGTGGCTGCGCGGCGTGCGAGAGGACGGCTCCGCCCTCACCGTCGCGAAGTTGTCGGCGCGGGGCCGCTGGCTGGTCGTGGCGGCCAGCGCCGTGCTGTGGCCGCTGACGGGCCTGTTCCTGCTCAAATTTACCGACACCGACGTGCCGTGGTGGGATGCCTTCCCCACCGCCGTGAGCCTGGTGGGCCAGTTCCTGCTGGGTCGCAAGTACATCGAGAACTGGGCGGTGTGGATCGCGGTGAACATCGTCAGCGTGGGCCTGTTCGCCTACAAGGGCCTGTGGCTCACGCTGCTGCTCTACACCGTGTTCATCGCACTGAGCGTGGTGGGCTGGCGCGAGTGGAAACGCAGGCTCGCCGCCACGCCATGAAGATCGCGCTGCTCGGGGCGGAGAGTACCGGCAAGACCCAGCTTGCGGGCGCGCTCGCCGCCCACTTCAGGGCGCAAGGCAAAACTGTGGTGGCCGTCGATGAAGTGCTGCGCGAATGGTGCGCACGTGAAGGCCGTACCCCCCGGCCCGACGAACAGATGCCGATCGCGCAGGAACAGGAACGGCGCGCCGACGACGCGGCGGCTCGGGCCGATGTGGTCATCGCAGATACCACCTCGCTGATGGTGGCCATCTACAGCGCCATGCTGTTCGAAGACGGCACGCTCTACCAGTTCGCGCTTCAGCGCCTGGCCACCTACGACGCGGTGCTGCTGACCGGCCTGGACATTGCCTGGGTGGCCGATGGCCTGCAGCGCGACGGCCCGCATGTGCGCGAGCCGGTCGATGCACTGGTGCGCGCGGCGCTGGCCAGGGCCGGCGTGGCTTACCGTGTCGTTTATGGCCAGGGGCCCGAGCGGCTGTCCAACGCGCTCGCGGCCATCGATTCGATTGTTCCCACAGGCGTCGCCCCCCGCAAACAGGGGGTATGGCAGTGGTCCTGCGACAAATGCAGCGATCCGGGCTGCGAGCACCGGCTATTCTCCCGCCATCTACGTTGAGGAGTGCGCCATGTACCGGTTTTACAAGCTGCAAGCGACTGCAGCCGCAGCGGCCGTTGCCGCCGCCTTCTGCCTTCCCGCCCACGCCCAGGCGCCTGCACCGGCGCCGGCACCTGTAGCCCTTACGCCTGCCGAAATCCAGGCTGCCCTGGCCCCCGCACCCGCGGTGCTGGATGCGCCCGGGCTTGCCAAGGGCGCGGCCACGCTCAAGGGCAAGCGCTTCTACATTGCCGAGTACCGCGTGCTGTTCGAAGTCAGCGGCAAAGTCACGGCCAGCACGCGCGCGGCCTACTTCGGCGGCAAGGACTACGGCGCCACCCGCGTCACGGTCAACTACGACCTGCCCCAGCCCAACATCGCGCTGATGCAGGCCATCACCGACCGCGCCTACGCCGACTTCCTGGCCCGGCTGGAAGCGGCAGGCGCCAAACCCGAGCCTACGGAAGCCTTCGTCAAGGAAAACGGCGCGGTGTACGAATCCACCGCGGAAGCCACGCGTCCCGGCGCCGAGCAATACGAAGAGGTGGAACTGGGCTACGGCAAACGCAAGTACCTGGTGATGGCCCCCACCGGCACCAGGGTCGTGCCGCGCAGCTTCATCGGGCTGGGCGCTGGCAACATCAGCAAGCGCATCGACTTCAGCAAGGGAAACCTGGAAGGCGTTTCGGTCGGCATGGTGGTCAACCTGGCGGCACAGGAATCCTCCGGCGGCGGCTCGTCGATGTTCAAGCGCGGCTCCAGCGCCAACGCCTCGGCCGCCATGGAAGTGTTCATGCCGCCCAAGCAGCTGGGCGTTCTGCAGACGCATGCCAACACCCACATCATCGGCCTGAACGCGCCGCTGGCAGTACCGGGCGACTTCGCCAGCCTGCGCGAGGTGGGCGGCTACGACTCGCAGAAGGACGCGGTGGTCGCGGGCATCCAGATGCTGGGCAAGCTCACCATGGGCCTGGCCGGCAACAACAGCAAGAAGGTCGACATGGTGCTGGACGTGGACCAGGCCGCACTGGCCCGCCAGGCGCTTTCGGGCATCGCCGCCGTCAACCAGGCCATGGTCGCCGGCATCAACTGAGGGCGCTTACTGCACCGTCGGGCTGGCCGGCGGCTTGGTGCCGGGCGATGCGAATATCTGCGCCGCGTCCACGGCATCGAAGTGGTACTGCTTGCCACAGAAGTCGCACCCCACTTCGATCTCACCGCGCTCCCTGACGATGCCGTCGGCCTCGTCCTGGCCCAGGCTGCGGATCATGCCGGCGACGCGCTCGCGGCTGCAGGTGCATTCGAAGCGCGGTGTCTGCGGCTCAAAGCGCAGCACCTTCTCTTCCCAGAACAGGCGGCGCAGGATGGTGTCCACGTCCAGCGTCAGCAGCTCTTCGCGCTTGAGGCTGGCCGCCAGGATGGAAATGCGGTTGTAGTCCTCGTTGCGCCCGATCTCGTCTTCGTTGGCCTGGCTCACCAGGGAGCCGGCCAGGTTGCCCTCGCCCGTCACCGGCAGGCGCTGGATCAGCAGGCCCGCTGCCACCTGGTGGTCGGCCGCCAGCACCAGCCGGGTGTCGAGCTGCTCTGACTGCAGCATGTAGTGCTCGAGCACCTCGCTGAGCTTTTCGAGCTTCTCGCCATGGTCGCCATGCAGCGGCACCACGCCCTGGTAGGGCTGCTGGCCGGGGAACTTGTCTTTCGGGTCCAGGGTGATGGCGCAGCGCCCCTTGTTGCCGACGTTGACCAGATCGGGCAGGCGCGCGCCCACGGCCACGTCGCCCACCACCTTGGCAGTGGCGCGCAGCGCCAGGTCGTGCTGTACCTCAACCACCGCCACCTTGACCGGGCCGTCGCCAAAAATCTGCAGCACAAGCGCGCCGTTGAACTTGATGTTCGATTGCATCAGGGCACCGGCCGCGGCCATCTCACCGAGCATTTCGGCCACCGGCGGCGGCCAGGCACCGGTCTGGTTGTTGGCCTGGCGGCGCGCCAGCATTTCCTGCCAGGCGCCGGTCAGGCGCACGATGGCGCCGCGCACGGGCAGCCCGTCGAAAAGAAACTTGTGCAGTTCAGACATCAGGCGATCTTCTTGAGGCCTTTGGCGAACCGCTTCGCGTTTTCCACGTAGTGCGGTGCCAGGTGCGCCAGCTTGGCCACACCTGCCTCGTCAAGCGTACGCACGACCTTGGCCGGGGCGCCGACGATGAGCGAGTTGTCGGGGAATTCCTTTCCCTCGGTCACCACGCTGCCGGCGCCGACGATGCAGTTCCTGCCGATCTTCGCGTTGTTGAGCACCACCGCCTGGATGCCGATCAGCGCGCCGTCGCCGATCGTGCAGCCGTGCAGCATCACCTGGTGGCCCACGGTGACGTTATCGCCGATGACCAGCGGCACCCCCAGGTCGGCGTGCAGTACCGAACCGTCCTGGATGTTGCTGTTGCGACCGATGCGGATGGTTTCGGTGTCACCGCGGATGACCACGCCGAACCACACGCTGGCGTTGTCGCCCAGCTCTACCGCACCCATCACTTGCGCGCTGTCGGCGACCCAGGCGGCGGCGCCCAGTTTCGGTGCAATGCCGTCCAGTTCGTAAATTGCCATGTTCGCTTTCGATGAAAGAAATGATTGTAGGGAGCGCGACGCCATAGGGTGAACTGCGTATTGCACCAGTGCCGCGGTTGTTACATTCTTGCGCAGGCCAGTCCATGGAAGGGGAACATCATGCCGACAAGGCGCGATCTCGATCGTTACAAGCGCAGCCTCGAGCAAACAGAGACGGAGCTCAAGGAAAAGTCCCCCAACACGGCATTGTTGCTGGCGGACTGCTTCAAGTACGCCACCCAGTCCAAGCCGCTGCCGCTGCGGCATTCGGGCAACCCGCTGCGAAACGCCATGACTGCCATCCGGCCCCAGGCCGGCTCCAATACGCATGCGCTGGGCAACACCGTCAGGGGCATGGGACACGAAAAGCGCAAGTACGCGGTGGCGGCCCTGTCCACCGGCGCCAGCATCGGCACCGGCTTCGGGGTGAGCGCGGCCGTAGGCGGCGGTGCTACTGCGGCGCTGGGCATTGGCGGCATCGCGGTGCTGGGCGCCGTCACCGGCGGCATTGCCGTCGGTGTGCTGCTGCTGGGCATCGGTATCGGCGCCGGCATCGCCGCCTACCAGGCGTCCGAAAAGGCCGACAAGCGCAAGGCCCTGAAAACGGGTGGGGACGACCCTGAAAACTACAGTTCCGCGACCGCGATGAGCGACATCCGTTACCTGCTGACGCACGGCGAGCTGCAGGACCTGGCGCGCTTCCACGAGAAGGCCTGCGAGACCGAGCAGGAGCTCGAGACCAAGATGCTGGCGCCCGTGCGCAGCTGTGTGGACGCGGCCAACCTGGCCTACGCCATGTACCGTCACAAGCGGCGCCTGGAAGACCGGTTGGCCAACAGTGACCGGATGGACCACCTGGCGGAATACAAGACCCTGGTGGACATGAAGATCAGCGACGCCGCGCTGCTGCTCGAGCACATGGGGCGGTTGCACACCATCAACACACTCAGCTGGCTGGCCTTCTCCAATACCAGCAACAAGGCCGCCTACGGCTACAGCAAGGGCGGCGCGGCCGCGGCGGAGCTCAAGGACTACGTCGACCTGAAATGGAAGACCTGGTACGACGACGCCCTGGCCAACCGGTCACCGGCACGGGCCCACGGCGAGCTGCGCACGGCGCAAGGCAGGCTGGCGCCCAAGCTCCTGCGCCGCGCCAGCACGCTGCGCGGCGGGGACGCGGAGCTGATGAAGGCCTTCGCCTCCATCCTGCACGAGGCCAAGCATTCTTCCGATGGCGACCACAAGGACGTCGCGGGCACGGTGACCCGCAGCCTGACAGAGGCGCTGCTCACCGGCGAGACCCAGGCCGTGGTGTCGGGCACCGGCGGCGTTTCCACCAGCTCGTCGACGTCGCGCTCGGAAGCGGCCGGCGCTTTC
>CALRME020000255.1:0-5195 GCA_943369045.1 Sphingobacterium thalpophilum | reverse complement strand
AAAAAAGGTCACTGGACGCGGACACAGATTCCGTGCCGGCGAGGACGGGCGGCAACGCCCGGTGTCAGTTACAGGGAACCCCGATTGAAGCGTACGTTCGGGCTGCGTGCGGCCCTGATCCTGCTGGTGCTCATTGCCATTGTTCCAGTGTTCGCCGTGGTGACATGGGCGTCGCTGTCGGAGCAGCGCGGCCGGCTGGAACGCACCGAAGCCAGCCTGAAGGCGCTGATCGACCTGAGCGCGGCCCACCAGGAGCAGCTCATCGAGGGCGCGCGGCAGATCCTGACGGCCCTGGCGAGCGCGCCGCAAGTCTACGAAGATGACCTGGGGCCCTGCGTACGCTACTTTCATGCGCTGCAGGACAAATACCCCCGCTATGCCACTTTCGGCCTGCTCGATTCCAGCGGCGAGCTGGTCTGCCGCGGCACGCCTGGCGACGCGCGCATGTTGGCCGGCGACCGCCTCTTCTTCCGCCAGGCTGTTGCAACCGGAGTCTTCGCCGTTGGAGACTATGTTGTGGGCAGGGCGACCGGCCGGCCTTCCCTTTCATTCGGCATGCCGGTTTTCAGGCAGGACCGCAGCCTGCGTGGCGTGCTTTTCGTCGGGCTGGACCTGCAACGCGCCGACGAGCAGCTGGGCAAGGTCGCCATTCCCCCCGACATGACCTTGTTGGTGACCGATGCTGATGCCACCGTGCTGGCGTCGGCCGGGCTGGCGCCGCTTGCGGTCGGCTCGCGGGTCACCGACCGCTTCCTGCTCGAAAGCATCCGTGCCGCACTGCCCCGGCAGGAGGTGGCCGCCGACGCCGGCGGGCAGGACACGCTTTACGCGGTGCGGCCGGTGGGCCAGCCCGGTGAAGGTCGCGTCTTCGTGGCGGCCTTCGCGTCGCAGGCGAACGTGCTGGCCCCCTCGGCGCAGCGGCTGCGCCTGCAGATGGGGGCGCTGGGCGTTATCACGCTGCTGGGGGCGTTGGCCGCCTGGCTGTTCGGCGACCGTGTGCTGGCCAGGCCCATGGGCCTGATGGTGCAGCGGGTGGATGCGCTGCGGCGCGAGGTCCTGCCGCTGGACACACCGCCGCCGCGCTCGCGGCTGCGCGAGATTGCCGGCCTGGACGCGGGTTTCCAGGACATGGCGCGGGGCCTGTCCGAACGCGCCATCCTGCGCGACGGCGCCATGGCGGAGATGCAGGCGCAGAAGAACCTGCTCGAATCGGTTCTTGAGAGCATGTCCGAAGGTGTGCTGGTGGTCGACTCGCGCGCACACCTGCTGCACATGAATGCGGCCGCACGCGCCATCACGCCCGGCATGGTGGACCTGACCCGGATGCGCGACCCGCTGACCGCTTCCGCTCTGGACTGGGGCCTGTTCCACCTGGACGGCACCACGCCGCTGGCGCCGCCGGAGCGGCCGCTGGGGCGGGCGCTGGCGGGCGAGCGCATCGAGGGCTTTCGCTACATGGCGCGCGGCCGTTTCTCAGGGGGACTGGAGAAGGTCATCCAGGCCACGGCAATGCCATTGCCCGGCGCCGGCGGCCGCCCGGTCGGGGCGGTCATGGTGTTCTCCGACGTCACCCAGTCCTGGCGGGCCGAACGCGCCCTGCAGGAAAGCGAGCAGCGCTACCGCACGTTGTTCGAGTCCAATCCGCACCCCATGTGGGTCTTTGACATCCAGACGCTGGCATTCCTGACCGTCAATGACGCCGCGGTTGCACACTATGGCTACTCGCGGCAGGATTTCCTTTCAATGACGCTGCGTGAGATTCGCCCCCATGGCGACGTCCCCCGGCTTGAAGAGGCGGTGACCGGTTACGGGAGCACGATCAGCACGCCGGCCATCTGGCAGCACCGCGTGCGGGATGGGCGACTGATCTGGGTCGAAGTTTCGTCGCACGCCCTGGACTTCGACTCCCGGCCGGCGCGGCTGGTGCTGGCGCACGACATCACGCTGCGGCTGCAGGCGCAGGAGGCCCTGGCCCTGCTCAATGAAACTCTCGAGGGCAGGGTGGCGGAGCGCACCCAGGAACTGGCGGTGGCCAACAAGGAGCTGGAGTCGTTTTCGTACTCTGTCTCGCACGACCTGCGCGCGCCGCTCCAGGTGATCGACGGCTTTGGCAAGGCGCTCATCAACAAGCACGCTGGCGCGCTCAACACCCAGGGCCTGCATTACCTTCATCGCATCCGCGAGAACACCAGCCAGATGAGCCAGCTGATCGACGACCTGCTGTCGCTGGCGAAGGTCACGCGCACGGAAATCCGGGCCACGCCCTGCAACCTGTCGCCGCGCGCGCGCTACATCGTCGAGCAGCTGCGCTCGCGCTTCCCTGACCGCGAGGTCGACGTCGAGGTGGACGAGGACATCGTCGCCGTGGGCGATGTGGGCCTGCTGGGTGTGGTGCTCGAGAACCTGATCGGGAACGCATGGAAGTTCACTTCGCGCGTTGAGGGCGCGCGGGTGCGCGTGGGCAGCCGTCCGGGGGCGGCGGGCGAGACCGTGTTCTATGTGTCGGACAACGGCGCGGGTTTCGACATGGCCTACGCCGGCAAGCTGTTCAACGCCTTCCAGCGGCTGCATGCCGTCACGGAGTTCCATGGCACAGGGATCGGCCTGGCCACCGTGCACCGCATCATCACCCGGCACGGCGGCAGGGTCTGGGCGCAGGCAGCACCCGGCCAGGGTGCCTCTTTCCAGTTCACATTGAAGGGAGTCAAGGACCATGAAGAACAACCGGATACTGCTGGTGGAAGACAACCCGGACCACCAGGAGCTGACCCTGATGACGCTGGAGGAGAACAACGTCAGGAATGAGGTTGTAGTCGCCAGCGACGGGCTGGAGGCGCTGGAGTACCTGTTTGGAACCGGCCGTCATGACGGCCGGGACGCCCGCGATGTGCCGGCGCTGATCCTGCTTGACCTGAAGCTGCCCAAGCTGGGCGGGATCGAGGTCCTCAAGCGCATCCGCCAGGACAGCCGGACGCAGTTCGCACCGGTGGTCATCCTCACGTCTTCCAGCGAGGAAGAAGACATCGTCGCCAGCCTCAAGGGCGGTGCCAACAGCTATGTCCGAAAGCCGGTGGATTTCAACCGTTTCGTCGAACAGCTGCAACGCCTGCAGGTCTACTGGCTGCTGGTGCATGAGCCCCCGCCCAGCGTGAAGTAGTTCTTTAGGGCGAGGCATTTCCCTTAACCGGGACGGCTGCTTTGCCTACCAAGTAGCCAGGGTGGGAGTGGTCTGATAGCTGCATGAACTGGATCTCAAGCGCAGCCCAATGGTTTATCTCCCCAATGCGCTCCCGCGCGGCGGAGAACGGCCTGATTGACACCAGCACCGGCCTGCTCAACAGGAGCGGCCTTCTGGAGCGGGGCGGCGCCATGCTGGCGGCCTGCCGCGCGCAGGGGCGTCCTGCAAGCATGGTTCTGCTGGACTGCAGTGACCTGATTGAAGTGCGCAGCATCTACGGCAACCGCATCAGCCGCATCCTGATGAGCCGGGTGGTGCGTGACCTGCGGACGATCGCCGGCGAGCACGGGCTTGCGTTTCGCAGCGGCGCCGCCGAATTCACATTGCTGATGCCTGGCATGAACCGGGCCCGGGCATTGCAGGCCGTGCACAAGGTGCTGGGCCGCACACCCCGCGTCGAAATGGACACGGGCGACGACGAGATCGTGATGGTGCCTGACCTGGCCGTGCAGGAAGACGAAGACGAGAGCAGCACCATTGGGCAAATGCACGAGAAGCTGCGCGCTTACCTGGATTCGCTGCACGAACTTGAAATGCGGCGCCAGCAGTACCTGACACGCGAACGCGAGCGCCACTCTCGCCCTATGGGCCTGGTGCTCTTGCCCGACCTGCCTGCCAGGATTCCGGGCGCCTTGTCGATTCCCAGGCCCTGAAGCCCGCCCAAGCCGCTAGCCGCGGCGCACCGGCGGCAAATCCACCATCACCGGCTGCCCGGGTGCGGTGCAGCCCATGTCGCAGCACTTGCCCGGCTGGCGGTTCTTCGTGATCGCGCGTTCCGGGTCGTGTGGCGCCGCGTCCGGGGAGCCATCGGCGGCCACGCCGCGTTCCAGAATGCGTTCGACCAGTTCCACCTTCGAGCCGATCGGGTAGTTGCGGTAGATTTCCTGCTTCATCGCCGCCGGTGAGCCGCCGCCGTGCAGGCTGATCACGCTGTACCAGCCGCCCTGGTAGCCCGCTGTCAGGTCCTCGATGAAGCGCGCCGTCTCGATGCGCTGCTCGTAGGGCACGGACGGGTTGGCACGCAGCACTTCCGACAGCTTTGCCGCGGTTTCCGGGTTGTGGTCCTCGTCCGGGCCGGGCAGGGTAACGATCAGGCCGCCGCTAACGTAATGCGCGATGCGGTGCATGTCGTAGATCTGCGTGGCCATCAGAAGCTTGCCGATGTTGGAGAACACCGGGTCCGGCATGAATGTCTTGCTGTGCTCGTCCACCTTGCCGTAGACGCTGGCGGCCACGCCGCAGGCGTAGAAGCCCTCGGTGATCTTGATCAGTTCCACCATCTGTTCGCGCAGATGCGTTTCCTTGCCAGGATCGAAGCCATTGGCCTCGCACATCAGCGCGCCCGCGCCGATCAAAAGGTCGCCGAAGCCGGCCCGCGCGCCTATGCAGGTGTGCCGGTGGTGCGTCGCGTAGCTGTAGGTGAGGTGGCCCGAATGCTCCCACTCACCGGCATAGAACACGCTTTCCCATGGCACGAACACCTTGTCGAACATCACCACGCCGGTGCTCTGGCCGAACTTGCGGGAAAACAGGGGGTCGCCATGCTCGACCTTCTCACCGGGTCGGCCTGCGGGCCGGGCAATGATGGTGATTCCGGGCGCGTCCACCGGCACGGCGCAGCAGACGGCGAAGTCAGCGTCCTCCTTGCCCATGTTGCGGCAGGGCATGACCAGCAGCTCATGCATGTACGGTGCGCCCGTGACGATGGCTTTGGTCCCCGAGATCACGATGCCCTTGCCGTTGCGCTCGACCACGTGCACATAGCTGTCCACGTTGGACTGTTCGTGTGGCCGGCGGCTGCGGTCGCCCTTGGCGTCGGTCATGGCGATGCCCAGCGTCAGGTCCTGGTCCTGCACACGGTGCAGGTAGTTGAGGAACTTCGCGGTGTTTTCGCCGGTTCCCCGGGCGTCGTCGATGCGGGCCGAGACCTGGCCGATGGCATTGAGCGCATCGTGCG
>CALRME020000254.1:0-5199 GCA_943369045.1 Sphingobacterium thalpophilum | reverse complement strand
TCCCCGACCACGGCATCGACGTGGGCGAGATGACCTTTGGCGGCAAGCAGCGCGGCCGCAGCCTGGACGACAAAAACAAGCCGCCGCCCAAGCAGATCACGCCGGTGCCGCCTGGCTCCTACAACTCGGCCGCGATCATCCTGTTGAGTGACGGCCGCCGCACCACGGGCGTGGACACTCTGGTGGCGGCCAAGATGGCAGCCGACCGCGGCATCCGCATCTATGTGGTGGGACTGGGCACGGTCGCCGGCGAGGCCGCCACCGCCGAAGGCATGCCGATCTACCTGCAGCTGGACGAACCCACGCTGCGCGAAGTAGCGCGCATGACCGGCGGCGAATACCACTACGCCGGCACGGCCGAGCGCCTGCGCGCCGTCTACGAAACCCTGGGCTCCCGCATGCAGGTGCACACGCGCGAGACCGAGGTCGCCGGCGTGCTGGCGCTGGTGGCGGCGCTGGTCGCGCTCAGCGGCGCCGCGCTTTCGGTGCTCTGGTTCGGGCGCATCACCTGAATTGCATCTGCCCAGTGCCTACATTTGTGCTTTCCATGTCGCATCAAAGGCGTTGCAGAACTTTGTCTCGATCGATGAGGTAGGGCGGTAGCGGTTGCGGATGATGCGCACCGGCAATTTCTCCCGGGCCGTGAACGGCTTGACCACGAGGTCGCGGAAGACGGCTGACGCCGCCCGAAGCGGCCAAGCAGCATCCATGCGGCTCGCAGGCCATTTCTGACCTGCGAGGCGCGTGGAATATGCTTCCCGCCGTTGACCGGCCAGCGCATGACACCCAACCCCAACCGCAGAAACTTTGCCCGCGCCGCTGCGAGCCTGCTCGCCTGGCCAGCCACGGCGGCGTTCGCGCAGGCCTGGCCGTCGAAACCCTTGCGCATCATCGTTCCCTTCACGCCCGCGGGCTCCCGCGACCTGCTGGCGCGCGCCATCGGGCAGGAGCTCGCCCGAAGCCTGAACCAGCCCGTGCTCATAGAAAACGTTCCGGGCGCCGGTGGCACGCTGGGCTCGGAACGCGTGGCCAGGTCCGCGGCCGACGGCTACACCCTGCTCATGGGGCACATCGGCACGCTGGGCGTCAACCCATCGCTTTACCCGAAGCTTGGCTACGACCCGGCGCGCAGCTTCGCGCCGGTGGCCTGGGTGGCGCGCGTGCCCAATGTGCTGGTGGTCCATGCCTCGCTGCCGGTGAACAACGTCAAGGAATTCATCGCCTACGTGAAGGCGAAGCCCGGGCAACTGAGCTACGGCTCCGGCGGCAACGGCAGCGCGGCCCACACCACGATGGAGTATTTCAAGCAGCAGGCGGGCATCTCGTTGCTGCACATCCCCTACCGCGGCACCGCGCCGTCGGTGAACGACCTGCTGGGCGGGCAGATCCAGGCGCTGTTCACCGGAGTGCCGGTGCTGCTGCCGCACATCAAGGCGGGCAAGCTGCGCGCATTGGCGGTCTCCAGCCCCAGGCGGCTGGCCGTATTGCCCGACGTGCCGACGGTCGCCGAAAGCGGCATCGCCGGGACGAGGGGCTTCGAGGCGGACCAGTGGTACGGCCTGGTGGCGCCCGCCGGCACGCCGGCTGACATCGTTGCGACACTCAACCAGCAGGTGAACAAGTCGCTGGCCTCGCCCGAGGTGCGCACACGGCTTGCGACCGAGGGCGCGGAGCCCACGCCGGCATTGCCCGAGGATTTCGGGCGCCTCATTTCCAGCGAGATCAAGCGCTGGGAGCGCGTTGTCAAGTCGGCCGGCATCAAGCCGGACTGAATCGGCCTTATTTCGCAGGCAACGCCCAAGAAGGCCTGCGAGGCTGACGGTGGCGGCCCGCTCCTTGCTAGACAATGCGCGTTCATTTCAGAAGAAAGTTTGATCCATGTGGGTTGCCGTTGAGAAGAGTTTGCACAAGTACCTGTGGGCCTGGGTCACATTCCTGACCCTGCTCTACCTGGGGATCGGCGTTGCCGCCATCGGCGTGGTCAATGGTGAGCGCATGGGTTCGAAAAAGAGCCACGAGCTGCGCATGACGCCGGGCATGGTTGAGGTCGGGCAGACGCCGCCCGACCCGATGCCGGCCGAGGCGGGCTTTGTGCCGGTGACCGTCGGCATGTACATGGACAACATCGACAATTTCTCGATCCGGGATTCGAGCTGGTCCGCCGTTTTCCTGGTCTGGTTCCGCTGGACCGGCGACAAGGCCCTGGACCCGGGCAAGAACTTCCAGCTGGTGGGCGCCAGGATCGACCGCAAGGAACTGCTCGAAGAGGTGCACGGCGCGGACAACACGCATTACCAGCGCTACCGCGTGGCGGCCAAGTTCACCAAGTTCTTCAACACCACCCGGGTGCCGCTGGACGACCACATGCTCAACATCCAGATGGAGGACGGCGCGCGCGACGTCACGCAGATCCGCTACGTGGCCGACACGCAGTCCAGCGTGAGCTCGCGTGCCCGCGTGCCCGGGTACCGCATCCTGGGCCAGCAGTCGGTGGTCAAGGGCCACACCTACAAGTCGGCCTACGGCGACCCGCGGGTCAAGGAAGGCGCGCACAAGACCTTCAGCGAATTCAACATGGGCATCAGCGTCAAGCGCGCCGACATGGGCCTGTACTTCAAGATCTTCATCGGCCTGTTTGCCGGCATGCTGCTGACATTCACCAGCTTCGCATTGCGGGCATCGGAGAGCAGCGCACGGGTTTCGATGCCGGTGGGCTCTTACTTCGGCGCCGTGGCCAACTCCTACCTCGTGGGCTCCATGCTGCCATCGTCTGGCCAGTTCGGCCTGGTCGAATACGTGAGCTTCCTGGGCCTGTTCACCATCTTCACCTGCCTGGCCGCTTCGGTCGTCTCCATGTACATCTGGTCGGTCAAGGGCAACAAGGAACTGTCGCGCGCCTTCGACCTGGCGACCATTTCCACCATTGGCCTGTTCTACCTGGCCATCAACATCGCGCTGCCGGTTTGCGCGTTCTGGGGCTGAGGGCGCGGGCGTTTGCGATTCGCGGGGGGTAATAATGCCGGCGATGGAATTGTCTTCCGCATCTTCGGAAAAGACCCTCAGGGCCCTCAGGCAGCTGGGCATCCTCAGCCTGTTGATCCCCGCCCTGATCTACGCGGCCTTTGCGGGCATGCGCCTGTACGACGCGGGCGCGGTGGCAGAGCAGCGCGTAAGCCGCTCGCTGCGCGTGGCCCACGAGCACGGCAGCAACGTGATGCGCAGCGCCGAGGCCGTGCAGGACCGCCTGATCGACCGGCTCGCGCGCAAGACGCTGCCGGAGCTGCGGGCTTCCGAGGCCGGACTGAACGCGCTCCTGCAGGCCCACATGAAGGACCAGCCCCAGATCCAGTCGATCTGGATCATCGGGGCGGACGGCGCGCCGGTAGCCACCAGCCGGTTCTTACCCGTTCCGGAACTCGACTTCAAGGACCGTGACTACTTCAATTTCTATTCCACGGGCGGCCGTGGGCGCTTCGTGTCCGCGCCCTTGGTCACCAGGACCACGGGAGAGAGGATCGTCAACTTCAGCGCGCGGTTCGACGCTGCCGACGGCAGCCTGGTGGGCATCGTCAGCGTCAGCCTGCTCAGCGCCTACTTCGAGCGCTTCTATGCCGATCTCGTCTCCGACGAACCCGGCCTCGCGGTCAACCTTTTTAACCGTGACGGCGCCATCTACATGCGCTGGCCCCTGGTGCCCAATGCCCCCGAGCGGCTGGGCAAGGCCAGCCCGGTGATGGCCAGGGTCGCCCACGGCGAATCAGCCGGGCAGATCAGGGGCGTGTCGTCTGTTGACGGGGAAGACCGGTTCATAGGCTTCAAGCAGATCGGCGCCTACCCCCTGTTTGTCGGCACCGGCATGAACCTCTCGCTCCAGCGCATGGAGATCGCCAAGGACCTGGGCCTGCTTTTCGCCCTGGGCCTGCCCCCACTTGCCGCGCTGTTCTACACCGCGCAGGTGGCCTACCGCCGCACACGCGACTCGCTCGAGACGGCCAGGCGTCTTGAGAGCGAGACGGCGACGCGACTGCGCGCGGAGGATGCGTTGCGCCAGGCGCAGAAGCTTGAGGCCCTGGGGCGCCTGACCGGGGGTGTGGCCCATGACTTCAACAACGCGCTCATGGTCATCAGCAACAACGCCTTCCTGCTCAAGCGCCATGTCGCCGAAGGGGGAACGAAGCACCTCGATTCCGTCGTCCGTGCGGTTGACTCGGCCACCAAGCTCACACGGCAGTTGCTGGCCTGTTCGCGCCGCCAGGCGCTGATCCCCGAACGTGTCCTCCTGCAGGAGCGCCTGCCCTCCATCACCGGCCTGATCGGCCCGGTCCTGGGCAACCAGGTCAGCTTTTCGGTCGAGGTTGAAGCCGACACCTTCCCCATCACGGTGGACTGGGCGGAGCTGGAACTGGCGCTGCTTAACCTGGGCATCAACGCGCGCGACGCCATGCCCGGAGGCGGCCAGTTCGCGGTGCGCGCGCGCAACGCCCGGGAAAGCGTTCCGGAAAAGCTGCGCGGGCGGGCCGTGCTGATCGAGGCGATGGACAACGGCAGCGGCATAGAGCCGGCCGTGCTGAACAAGGTGTTCGAACCCTTCTTCACCACCAAGCCGGTGGGCGAGGGCACCGGGCTCGGGCTGTCACAGGTCTATGCGCTGTGCGACCGGGCGGGTGGCGTCGCGGAAATCCACAGCCGCGTCGGCAGCGGCACCACGGTCTGCCTTTTCTTCCCCGCAAGCCAGGGCGGCGCGGAGCCTGCGATGGCCGCGGCCGAACCGATAGGCCGCAAGCTCGGAAAGTCCATCCTGCTTGTCGAGGACAACGATGCCGTCGCCGCCGCGCTGGCACCGCTGCTCGAGGCGCTGGGCTGTTCGGTCGCGCGGCTGGACCGGGCCGACGCCGCGCTCGACTGGCTGGCGGCGCAGGAACGCCTGCCCGACCTGGTCCTGACCGACGTGGTCATGCCCGGCACCATGAATGGCATCGCGCTGGCCACCGCCCTGCGCGAGCAGCGGCCAGGGCTGGCGGTGGTGCTTATGACGGGCTACGCCGAGCAGCTCGATGCGATTGGCGCCCTGGGCTTCGAGGTGCTGCCCAAGCCCTGCTCGGCCGAAACGCTCAGTGCGGCCGTAGCGCGGGCGACGCGGCACCCTTCCTGAGAGTTTCAGCCAGCTAAGGGGCGGTCGTGCCGCCCGTGCGCTGCCCA
>CALRME020000253.1:0-5232 GCA_943369045.1 Sphingobacterium thalpophilum | reverse complement strand
CCAGTTCGTGCTGGTGGGTGAACTCCATGACCGCGTCGGCGATGCCGTTGTCCAGGCAGCGGTTGAGCGTGCGGAACTCGTCGGTGCGGATCGGCGCGTTCACCTCGATGGCCAGCCCGGTGATGGCCTGGCACAGGTCGCCGTAGTCGTGCACCACCTGCTCGACCGTGAAGCCGTGCTGCAGCAGTTCGCGGCCGTGGCGCATCGCGGTCGGGCCGATGTCCGTGCCCGCGGTGGGCCGGTCTGCCTCTTCCATCTCCAGCGTCTTGATCAACTGGTCGAGAAACATCGGAATGCCAAACTGAAGCTCCGCATCGGTAGGCGCAGGCTCATGCCTTCTGGCCACCTTGTCGCGGCAGCGTTCGACCAGCGTGTCGCGGTTGTCGGAGAGGAATTCGTGGAGCATGCACCACCCTAGAGCCGGTGGGGCAAAAGCGCTGTGCGCCACCGCACATAGGGCCAACCGATTGCTGTGGTTGTCAGGAAATGTGCGTGCAGGGCCTCGGCTGAGCCAGCCGCCGCTCAGAGCCTCGCGCCGAACAGCGCGCCCACGCCGGCAGTTACGCCCATGGCCAGTGCACCCCAGAAGGTGACGCGCCAGGCCCCCACCAGCGGGTTCGCGCCGCCTGCCTGGGCGGCCATGGCGCCCAGCGCCGCAAGAAACACGATCGAGGCGCCGGAAATCCAGTAGATCAGGCCCTGGGCCGGCGCCATGACCACTGCCGCCAGCGGCAGCACCGCGCCGACGGCAAAACTGGCCGCCGACGCGAGCGCCGCTTGCACTGGCCGCGCGGCGTGCGGCCCCGCGATGCCGAGTTCGTCGCGCGCGTGTGCGCCCAGGGCGTCGTGCTTCATCAACTGCGCGGCCACCTGCGTGGCCAGGTCACGGTCCAGGCCCCGGCCCACGTAGATCGCACTGAGCTCGCGCAGCTCGGCTTCGGGTTCGGCTTCCAGTTCGGCCCGTTCGCGCGCCAGGTCGGCTGCCTCGGTATCGGCCTGCGAATGCACCGAGACATATTCGCCCGCCGCCATCGACATGGCGCCTGCCACCAGGCCGGCGACACCCGTCGTGAGCAGGGTGCCAGTGCCCGCACCGGCTGCGGCGACGCCGACCAGCAGGCTGGCGGTGGACAGGATGCCGTCGTTGGCGCCCAGTACGGCGGCGCGCAGCCAGCCTATGCGTTCGGTGCGGTGGTGTTCGAGGTGTCGGCGCAGGGTTCTCATCGGGCAATGGTAGCGGGACTTCCGGTCGACCCGACAATTCGCCCCAGTGACTCCCGGCCCTGTGGCGTGTCGCGCGCCACCACCACGGCGCGGATCGAGAAGGCGCGCAACGCGTCGCTGACGGACAACGTGCCTTCGGCCGAATCCTTGCGGCCGGTAAAGGGGAAGGCGTCCGGGCTGCGCTGGCATTGCGCGTTGATGTTGATGCGGCTCACCTGGCTGACCAGCACGTCCACCAGCGCGCCCATCTGTGCTGCGTCCTGCCCGAACAGGCTGATCTGCTGGCCGTATGGCGAGGCCAGCACGTACTCAACCACCTGCGCCACCTCGTCGAAGGGAACGATGGGCACCAGCGGCCCAAACTGCTCCTCGTCGTACAGCCGCATGCCCGCAGCCACCGGGTAAAGCACTGCCGGCGTGAGCACGCCTTCGTGCGCCTCTCCGCCACCTGCATTGAGCACCTTCGCTCCTTTGCCCATCGCGTCTTCCAGGCACGACGCGAGGTACTCCAGCCGCACCGGCTCGGCCAGGGGCGTGATCTGCACGCCCTCTTCCCACGGCATGCCCAGGCGCAGCTTCTCCACACCAGCGGACAGCTTTTGCGCGAACTCATCAGCCACAGCGCGATGCACAAACAGGATTTTCAGCGCCGTACAGCGCTGGCCGTTGAACGTCAATGCGCCGGCCAGGCATTCCTTCACCGCCAGATCAAGGTCGGCATCTGCCAGGACGATGGCCGGGTTCTTGGCATCGAGCCCCAGCACGGCCCGCAGCCGGCTGGGCCGCGGGTGCATGCGCTTGAGCTGGTCGGCGACACGGCGCGAGCCGATAAAGGCCAGCACGTTGACCGGGCCCGAGGCCATGATGGGCGCGACCACGTCCTCACCGCGGCCGTAGACGGCGTTGACCGCGCCGGCAGGAAAGGCCTGCTGGAAAGCCTCCAGCAGAGGCCCCCAGCACAGCACGCCCAGGCGCGGCGGCTTGAGCACCACGGTGTTTCCCATCAGCAGCGCGGGGATGAGCGTGGTGAAAGTCTCGTTGATCGGGTAGTTGTAGGGGCCCATGCAAAGCACAACACCCAGCGGGCAGCGCCGCACCTGGCCGATCACGCCCTCCACATGCAGGAAGCGGGCGTTGTCGTGCTCCATCAGGCCGAGCGCCGCGATGCTGGCCCGGATGTAGGCGACGGACCGGTCGAATTCCTTTTCGCAGTCGGCCAGCGGCTTGGCAACTTCCCACATGATCAGGCGCGTCACGGCCGCGCGCTGCACCAGCATCAGCGCCAGGAAGTGCTCGACGCAGGCCACGCGCTGCGCAACCGCAATGGCCGGCCAGGCGCCCCGCCCCTGTCCAAACGCGGCAACGGCGGCGGCAAGTGCCTGCAGGCCCGCGGCGCGGTCCATCAACGGGAAGCTGCCCAGCAAGGCCGGGCCCCGCACGCCGGCCTGTTCGAGGTGCACCGGCGAGAAGACTTCCCGGGTGTCGCCGCTCCACTCGCGCAGCTCACCGCCCACCAGCCACGTGCGCTGGTGCACAGGAGTGACCATGCGCCTAGCGCACCAGCAGCACGGGGATGGTGCAACGCGCCATCACGCCCGTGGCAACCGAACCCATCACGATGTTGCCCAGCGTCGAGAGGCCATTCGAGCCCATCACCACCAGGTCGGCCTTTTCGTCGCGGGCCATTTCAGCGATGGTCTGCGCGGCGTGGCCATGGGCACGAACTGCCCGTAACGCCCAGCCCTGCATGCGGGCGAACTCCTCTACCGGTTTGAGCACCTTGTCGGCTTCTTCCGTGTAGTAGCCGCTGACGGCGCCGCTGTCGAGAAACTGCACGGCCAGCGCGGGGACGGAGGCCACCACGGTGACGGCAACGTAGTCGCAGCGCTTGCCCAGCAGTTCGTCATGTGCCGCCAGGTAGGCCAGCATGCGCTTGGTGTAGTCGCTGCCGTCAACGGCAAGAAGTACTTTCATGGCTTCATCCTTTCTTCACCTTCAGCTAACCGCACCACCAGCACCGGCACCGGCGACAGGCGGATGATCTGCTCGGCCCCGCTGCCCAGCAGCATGTGCTTGACCCCGCGGCGGCCGTGCGTGCCGGTCACCACCAGGTCGGCCGGCCAGTCACGCGCGGCCTTGGCCACGGCATCGCCCAGCCGCTCGCCGAAGCTGCCGACCATCACATGGTCGGCTTCAACGCCGGCGGATGCGCAGATGGCAAGCCCCGCATTGATGATGTCCTGCGCGCTGTCATGGATGGCCTTGAGCAGCTCCGCCGGATACCCGCCGAACTGGTCGTACCCCAGGGCCATGGCCGTCTCGTCGGCGATGTGGATCAGGCGCAGGCGCGCCCGGCCGCCGGACTCGCTGGCCATGCGGGTCGCCGCTACCAGGGCCTTGTTGGACGTCGGGCTCCCGTCCACGGCAACAATGATTCGTTCAAACATGGTTCAGCGTTCTCCTTTGGTATTGACAGCCCGGTGCGCAAGCGCACCCAGGCTTGAGACACGGTCCGCGGTCTGCGGGTGGTGGTAGATGGTTTCGTTGAGGTGGCGCGCGACTTCGGCAATATCGGCATCGTTCCACCCCAGCCCGGCATTGCCCTGCCAGCGCCGCACCTGGCCCTTGAGGCTTTCCCAGTCGTAGGCCAGGCTGGCGCTGCGCCAGTGCATCTGCGTGGTGTGGCAGCTGATGCAGTGCGTGTTGTAGAGCAACTGGCCGCGCGAGGCGGGCGGCGCGGGCGCGGGCGTGGTCTGCGCATTCACAAACGCAGCCGCGCAAAAGAGCGCGCCAAGCGCGAACAGTTGCCGGGATGGCCGGTTCATGGGGTGCTCCTCAAGGACATGCGCCGCAGCGTGTCGTCGCCCAGCGCGTAGTGGTGGAAAAGCGCTGCCGCGGCGTGCAATCCGACCAGGATGTAGCCAACTGCGGCGCCGGTTTCGTGCACCTCTGCGGCAAGGTGGGCGAAAGCGCTGCTTCTGTCCACCAGCGCCGGCAGTTGCAGCCCGAAGAACGGCACCGGTTCACCCCTGGCGCTGAGCACAAGCCAGCCCAGCAGCGGCATGCCCACCATCAGCACGTAGAGGGCACCCTGCACCGTTCTGGCGGCAAGGCGCTGCCACTGTGGCATGGCCGGCCTGACCGGCGGCACCGTCACGGCCAGCGCGGCCGCGATACGCAGCCAGACCAGCACGAAAACAGTCAGCCCCAGCATGTAGTGCCAGGTCCTGAGCGCCCCGCGCGCGGCGCTGCCTTTGGGAAAAGCCTCGCTCAACTCCACGCATGCATACACGGCCACGATGAGCACCAGCATGAGCCAGTGAAGACCGACGGACAGGCGCCGCACGGCCATCACGCAAACACCATGTTGTCGACCACGCTCTGGACGCCATTCGCTCCCCAGGCAGAGTGCTTGACCTGGCTGTCGGTCTTTCCGGTTTTCATGGTGATCCCTGTTGCTTCTGCTGCAAAGTGAGTCTGCGCCCCAGCATGAAAGCGCACCGTGCGGCAGCGTACATACAGGCGCAACGCTTTGCGCCAAAGTGGCCGATGAACAATCCACACCACACTCCCCAAAACACCGGAGACCGCTTCGCGCTGGGCTTCGTGCGCTTCCTGCGCTTCTTCGCCGACCTGTTCTTTGCCAAACGCTACGGCCACCGGGCCATCGTTCTGGAGACCGTGGCTGCGGTGCCCGGCATGGTGGGCGGCACGTTGACGCACCTGCGCTGCCTGCGCCTCATGCAGGACGACAACGGCTGGATCAGGACGCTGATGGATGAAGCCGAGAACGAGCGCATGCACCTGATGACCTTCATCGAGATCGCCAAACCCACGATGCTGGAGCGCACGCTGATCATCCTTGTGCAGGGCGGCTTCTACAACGCCTACTTCCTGATCTACCTGCTGGCCCCAGCCGTGGCGCACCGCATCGTGGGCTACTTCGAGGAAGAGGCGTATCGCAGCTACACCGACTACCTGGCCCTTATCGATACCGGCATGCACTCC
>CALRME020000252.1:0-5240 GCA_943369045.1 Sphingobacterium thalpophilum | reverse complement strand
CCAGCCGCCCTTGAGGCCGTAGAACAGCACCTTGAAGATGCCGCGTTGCCGCTCCTCGGGCACCAGCGCGCCGGTGATGTCCAGCTTGTCAGGGTAGACCAGGTGGGCCATCTGCTTGCTGCGCGCCACGCGCAAGGTGCGCAGGCCGTCCTGCGCCGTCTGCTCCTCGGTCCAGCGCTCCACATAGGGCACAACCAGCACCGGCCCGATCAGCGTCTGCGGTCCGGCGTAAGTGCTTGCGAGTTCCCGTGCCGCGCTCTGGCGGCTGGCACCGCGCTCGGCCACCAGCCAACCGATCTGCGTGAGCGGAATGCAAAGCGCCAGCAAAAGGCCCAGCAGCATGAAGACCTTGGTGAACACGGAGTTTTTGATCGCGTCTCGCATGGGAAGTCCCGGTTGTTGAAGCAGCCCGCATCGTGGCGGCGCTGTGTGCGCCCGGTATGAAGGCGGACTTCACACAGGCTTCAAAAAACCTTCGTCACCGGTGGCCAGAGTGCACCCACCGCACAGGAGGCACGATGACCATGCGAATTCCCACACACCACAAGCTGTGGTGGCAATCGGTGCTGGCGATGCTCAAGCGCCGCAACCGCCGGCGGAGGCCGCAGCGCTTTACTGCCTGAGGCGACGGCTACTTCTCGGTCAGGCTGCCCGCGCCCTTGAGGCGCAAGGTTTCGTTGGAGGCCCCGTCCTGGCTGGTGCGGGATTTGGGCAGCTTGCGCAGCTTGGCTGGCTTGGATGCCTTGGCCGGCGGAGCGCCCATCACATTGGTCTGCAGCAGTGGCGGCAGGCTGTTGTCCAGCACGATGGCGCCGTGGCTGTTACGGTCCTCTGCCGGAGGCGGTCCGGCGTCCGTGACGACCGGGGCGCTGGTCAGCGGGGCCGGGACGGCGGGCGGGGTTGTCTGGGCCGACGCAAAACCGGTCAGGCCCAAGGCAAGAGCAGCCGCCAGCGTTGCGGCCGCAGGGCGCACAAATGCGTGGTACTTCATGGTGCTCTCCTTTGGTAGGTAGTCTTCCAATGATGTACAGCGCATTGCATTCGCGCTGTGGCCGGGGACGCGCTCCCGGTGTAGGAGCGCTCCCACGGCGCCGGACTCAGCGCAGGGCCACTTCCGGGAAGTCGACCGCTGTCTGCGCGATGTGGTTGGTGTAGTTGGTGTAGATGTTGAGCGCCACCACGCCGATCACCTCCAGCAAGGCCGCCTCGCTGAGCACGGCCCGTGCGGCCCCGAACTGCGCATCGCTGATGAGCCCGCGCTCCTGCACGATGACGCGCGCCAGCGCCGCTATCGCCTGCTGGCGCGCGTCGGTGCCGCGGCCGTCGCGGGCTGCCGCCATCTGCGCATCGCCCAGGCCGGCACCACGGCCCAGCACATGGTGGGCGGCCAGGCAGTAGCCGCACTCGTTGGCCTGGGCTGCAGCCAGGGCCACCAGTTCGCGTTCGGCGGCACTGAGTTCGCCTCCGCCCAGTGCCTCGCCCATCACCAGGTAGGCCTTGAGCGCAGCGGGCGAATGGGCCCAGGTGGCCATCATGGCGGGGACCATCCCCATTTTTGCCTTGACGGCGGCGAGCAGGGGCGCCGAGGCGGCAGGCGTGTTGGACGAAGCGACGGGCTGGATGCGGGGCATCTGGTTTCTCCTGGAAAGTGGTGTTTGCCGGATTGGCGCAGCGAAGTTTGGCGGTCAGAACCGGACGATTCGTGGCAAATAGTCTTTCAATGTTTACAATTCGTCCATGACTGCCCTTGTCCGTGAAGCCCCGGTGGACCGCCTTTCCGGCCTGCTGCGGCACTTTTATGTGGACGCGCAGATGTTCCACAGCGGCCCGCTGTGCGGCACCACACCGTTCTACGACGGGCCGGAACTGGGCCACCTGCATGTGCTGCAACAGGGCGCGCTGCGCGTGGCGCACTACGGCGACGCGTCGCCCCTGGGCAGCTTCGAACTGGACCAGCCCACACTGCTGTTCTACCCGCGCGCGGCGCCGCACCGCTTCATCACGCCGCTGGACGGCAGCACGCGCATGGCCTGTGCCACCGTGCGCTTTGAAGGAGGCAGCGCACACCCGGTCGCCGCCGCGCTACCGCCACTGGTGATCGTGCCGCTGGCCGGCGCGCCCTGCCTGTCCAACACCCTCACAGCCTTGTTCGCCGAAGCGATGCCGCAGGAAAAGGCCGCACCGGTGTGCGGCCGCCAGCTGGTCTGCGACCGGCTGTTCGAAGCCCTGCTGGTGCAACTGATGCGCTGGCTGATTGACAACTGCCAGCCACTGGAAGGCCTGCTCGCCGGTCTGGCGCATCCGCAACTGGCGCGAGCCCTCACAGCCATCCACGAGGCACCCGGCCAGCTGTGGGACCTGCCGCGCATGGCAGCCCAGGCAGGCATGTCGCGCAGTGCCTTTGCCGCGGCCTTCCGGCGCGAGGTGGGCATGGCGCCCGGCGACTACCTGGCGCGCTGGCGCATGGCGCTTGCGCAGCAGCAGCTGGCGCGCGGGGAGCCGCTCAAGGCCGTGGCCCTGGCCCTTGGTTACAGCAGCGCATCGGCCCTTTCGCGCGCCTTCAGCGCCCACCGCGGCGCGGCGCCACGGGCCTGGATGCGGCAGCTACAGGCCATGTAAATTCATCGAACTTTACGTAGCATCATGTTGCGGTCATGGGCCGTATACACGCGCGGCAGAAACTTCGCTTCAACCCGCCGCCATCGTGGCTCCGGGCTTCTCAAAGGAAGTAGTCACATGAAACACGCTTACAAGCAACTGATCGCCACCGCCCTGCTCGCCACCCTCGGCTTTGCAGCCACCGCCCAGACGCCTGCGCCCGCCGGTCCCGCCGGCGGCCCGCCGCAAGCGGGCGAACGCATGGGCCGGCACGACCCGGCAAAGATGAAGGAATTCATCGCCAAACGCCAGGCCGCTCTCAAGCAGAAGCTGGCCATCACGCCGGCCCAGGAAGGCGCATGGACCGCCTGGACCACCGCCATGCAGCCGCCGGCCAACTGGAAGCGCCCGGACCGCAATGAGTTCAAGGCGCTCAGCACGCCCGAGCGCATTGACCGCATGAAGGCCATGCGCACCGAACGCGCCGCCCTGATGGACAAACGCGCCGACGCCACCAAGACCTTCTACGCCGCGCTCACGCCCGAGCAGAAGAAGACTTTTGACACGATGCCGATGCGCCAGGGCGGCGGACGTCATCACCACGGCGGCCACGGCCGGGGCTAAGCTTCAACACGCGCCTGCCGGCGCAGACGACAAAAGGCCCGCGCCATCCCTGGCGCGGGCCTTTCTACCTTGGGAACTGCGTAAACGCGGTCCGGATTACTTGGGCGTGCCGCCGTCCTTCACGCTGGGCGTACCGGCCGGTGCGGCAGTAGGCACGCCTGCGGGAGCCGTAGCGCCCACGCCCTGGCTGTTGCCCATGACGTTGGCGCTCTTGTCGGCCTTCTTCTGCGCCTTCTTCATGTCGCGCTCGGCCTTCAGTTCGGACTTGGTCTTGCCGGTGGTAGCCGTCGGCTCCATGCCGGCCTGCTGGCCCTTGGCGTCGGAGGTACCGATGGTGCCCTTGGAGGTTGTGCCGGCCTTGTTGTCGGCGCGGGCTTCAGCCTTCACGTTGGCGCGGGTGTCGCCGGACACAGGCGTCGCGGCGTTGGGCACGCCGTTGGTCACGGTGCTGGCTTCGCCAGCCTTGGCGGGAACGTTCGACGTCGCGGAGGCGCCGCTGTTCTGGGCCTGGGCACCTGCGGCGGCGATCAGGCCGGCCATCAGGATGGAAAGTGTGGTGCTGGTTTTCATGTCTGTGTTTCCTTTGAGAGTCAAATTGAAAAGCCCGTTTTTCAGGCTCCCCACGACCTTATGTGCGCGCACAGCACAGCCTTATCGGACGCCCGCCACCTCGGCTGTAGGACGGGGCGACACACGAACTCAGCAGCACACACAGGCCCGGCCATGTTGCCTAGACTGGATGCGATGACCACAGTCCGCAAAGGCCAGGCACCCGCCCCCATGGTGCGAAGCGCGTTCCACGAACGCTTCATGGAGTCGTTCACAGACCCAGCCTATGGCCTGGAAAAGGAAGCACTGGCCAATATGGAGGAGATCGCCTGGCAGGCCTACGCGGAGGGCCGCAAGGCCCCCATCACCGAAAAGGCCGGCAAGGAATTCGCCGACCCCGGCTACGACCTGTCGGTGGAGTGGCGCGAAACGCGCGACAAGCTCGTCGCCGCGCAAAAGCGCTGGGAAAGCAAGTCCACCCCGTCGCGCGTTCTGCTGGTGTGCGGCTCGTCCCGCAACGACGGCACCTGCCCCGGCGAAATCTCCAAGACCTGGCGCATGACGAAGATCGCGCGCGATACGCTCCATGCCGCCGGCATCGAGGTGGACGTGCTGGACCTCAGCCTCGTGACTTCCGGGTACGACCTTCACATCCACCCTTGCAAGGGCTGCGTCTCGACCGCCATGCCGCTGTGCCACTGGCCCTGCAGCTGCTACCCCAACCACGCGCTGCGCCAGACCGGCGACTGGATGGCCGAAATCTACGAACGCTGGGTATCAGCCCACGGCGTGATCCTGCTCACCCCCGTCTACTGGTACCAGGTCAGCAGCCCGCTCAAGCTGATGATGGACCGGCTGGTCTGCGCGGACGGCGGTAACCCGGACCCCACCACCACGCAAGGCAAGAAGCCGGAACTGGCCAAGGCCATTGAGCACAAGGGCTGGGACTTCCCCAAGCACCTGGCCGGGCGAACTTACGGCGTGGTGGTGCACGGCGACGTGGCCGGCATTGAGGGTGTGCGCCGGTCGCTCTGCGACTGGCTGGACTGGATGGGCTTCATTGATGCCGGCAGCAAGGCGCGGCTGGACCGTTTCATCGGCTACTACGAGCCCTACGAGAGCAGCCACGACACGATGGACGCGGACACGGACGTCCAGGAAGAGATCCGCAACGTGGCGCGCTCGGTGGCGCATGCGGTGGGCGAATTGCGTGCCGGCCGGCTCAGCCGCCCGGACGGTGCGCTGAAGGCGCCGCGGCCCAAATAGCGGTCAGAACGCCCGCGCCTCAGAACGCCCGGGCATACCGCAGCTGCACAAACTCTTCGCCCGGGTTGGGGCGTTTCAAATTCGCATTGGAGATGTGTTGCAGCCGCAGGCTGAGCTCATGCCGGCCGCCGTCCCCGAAATTGCGGCCCACCGCCAGGTTGTCACTGAAGTTGGCGCGGGTGCTGAAAGTCTTGCTGGGCGTC
>CALRME020000251.1:0-5246 GCA_943369045.1 Sphingobacterium thalpophilum | reverse complement strand
CTCCGGCTGCTCCACAATCAGCCCATGGCGCGCATCCTGCTGATTGACGACGACCAGGCGCTGGGCGAGCCGCTCGCGGTGTACTTCGCCCGATTCGAGCTGCAACTGGTGCAGGCCCTTCGCCCGAGCGAGGGGCTTGCGCGTTTGCGCGCGGGCGGCTTCGACGCCGCCATCCTTGACGTGATGTTGCCCGAGCAGGACGGCTTTGCGCTGTGCCGCGCCATCCGCAAGGAAAGCGATATCCCCATCGTGATGCTGACCGCGCGCGGCGAGGTGATGGACCGCGTGGTCGGGCTGGAGCTCGGTGCGGACGACTACCTGCCCAAGCCTTTCGAGCCGCGCGAGCTGGTGGCGCGCCTGCAGACGGTGCTGCGGCGGCGGCCATCCGCTGCCAACCCGTCGCCTGCGGGTGCCCAGGACCGGCTGCGTTTCGAGGGCCTGGTGATCGACCCGGTGACGCGCAGCGTGCTGCGCAACAACGAATCGCTGGACTTGACGAGCACCGAGTTCGACCTGCTTGTGATGCTGGCGCGCGAACCGGGCCGCGTGTTCAACCGCGACGACATCCTCAACCGCATCCGCGGCCACGACGCCGAGCTCTTCACGCGCGCGGTGGACATCGTGGTCAGCCGCCTGCGCAAGAAGCTGGAGCCGCTGGACGCGATCAAGACGATGCGAAACGCGGGCTACGCCCTGGCGTTGCGGCCTGCGCGCGACAAATGAAATCGCCCTGGCACCGCCACGCCCACCGGCGAATCCGCCATTCGCTCAAGGGGCGGCTGGTCGCGCTCTTCCTGCTGCTGGCGCTGGCGATGACGGGCACATTTCTCTTCGGCATGCAGAAGGCTTTGAGCACCGGCTGGCGGGATGCGGCGCGGCCGCTGGTCACCGACTACGTGGACCGCCTGGCAGCCGAGATTGGCTCGCCGCCCAGCGTGGAACGTGCCCGGGCACTGGTGCAGCGGCTGCCGGTGACGGTGCGCATCAGCGGGCCGGTGGTGCAGTGGCAAAGCCATGAGCGGTCGCCCAGGCAATGGGGCAACGAGGGTGACGACGGCGCCGGCCGGCACACGCTGCTCGCTCGCACGACGGCGGACGGCCACCGCATCGAGTTCGGCGTGTACACCGGCACCTGGCAGGACAGGCCGCGCCTGATCGGCTGGGCCACGCTGGCGGTGCTGCTGCTGCTCACCGCCCTGGCCTACAAGTACGTGCGCCGCCTGCTGCGCCCGCTGGACGACATCCGCGCGGGTGCAGCGCGCTTCGGCGAGGGCCAATTCGGCGAACCCATTCCCATCCGGCGGCGCGACGAGCTCGGCGACCTGGCCGCCGGTGTGAACGCGATGGCCGCGAACATCCACCAGATGCTGGAAGCCAAGCGCGGCCTGCTGCTGGCCATCAGCCACGAGTTGCGCAGCCCGCTCACCCGCGCACGGCTCAACACCGAGCTGCTGCCCGAGGACGGCGACGCGGGCGCCCGGCGCACGGCCCTGCTGCGCGACCTGCAGGAGATGTCCGGTCTGGTCACCGACCTGCTGGAGAGCGAGCGGCTGGGACAGGGGCACGAAGCGCTGCACCGAGAGCCTGCGCAGCTGGCTGATTTGGCCCGCGAGGCCGCGCACGGCTTGCCGGTGACGCTGGACATCGTGGATGAGTCTGCCCTGCCCTTTCTGCAACTGGACCGCGTTCGCGTGCGCCTGCTGCTGCGCAACCTGCTGGACAACGCGCTGCACCACGGCGAACCCGGGCGCCCGCCGGTGCTGCGGGTCGCGATGGCCCGGGATGGCGCGCTGGGTGGGGATGGCGTGGCGGTGAGCGTGCGGGACTTCGGCGCTGGTGTCGATGAAGCGGCGCTGGAGCAACTCGGCCAGGCATTCTTTCGTCCTGACGCCGACCGCGGCCGCGGCACCGGTGGCGTGGGCCTTGGCCTCTACCTGTGCCGCCTGGTCGCGCAGGCGCACGGCGCCGGGTTCAGCGTGCGCAATGCGCAGCCGGGGCTTGAAGTGGAGGTGACCTTCCGCAGGTAGACCGGTCAGGAAACGACGATCTCGTCCTGGTGATTCGCGATGTGGAAGGCGTGGGCCAAAGTGAACGTGGGCTTGTCCAGCGCGCCATAGGCAAAGTGCGGGCGCAGCGCGCCGCTGTGGCCGTTGAAACGGGTGATGGCGCCGCGCAGCCGGATGGCCGAAGGCTTCCAGTCGGCGCCGGCCACCAGCGCGGGCGCACCGGGGATGGGCTCATCCAGTCCGTGGCTCATGTGGCCGCGCCACTTGAAGAAGGCGAAGGCCGCCGTGCCGGCCGTGCTCTGGAACAGGGCGCTCTTTGGCTGCGGGTAGCCGTCGATGCTCATCTCTATGCTTTGTGCGAGGTGGTCCAGCACGGAGGACAGCGGCCAGGCGCCCACGGCCTTCACGCTTTTCGCCTTTTCCAGCCGGTCGAGCCAGCGAAGCGAATCGTCCAGGGTCTGTACTTTGGGCAGGTCGGCCATGGCGATACCTCCGGCGAGGACTAGGGGTGTGGCAAGGAACACGCGGCGTTGCATGGGCGGCATGGTAGCGCTACAGCCCCAAAAAGAAAAACGGCGCACCGAAGTGCGCCGTTCTATTCAGGCGATGACAGCCGCGGTCAGGAAGTCGGTTCGTCCGTGTCGCTGGTTGCCAGCACGGCGTCGCCGGCAACCAGCGGCTCGGCCGTGTCGTTGGGCGCCACCGCCAGACCGTTGACGAAGGTGTAGGCGCCATCGGAGCTGGTGGTCGCCGAGTTCGGGATCTCCGAGCCTGCCACCGGGTCGGTGGGTGCGGCGCCGCCGCCGCCACCACCACCGCCGCAGGCTGCGAGCGCCACTGTTGCAACCGCCATCGCGAGCTGGCTGCGGGTAAAGGGCATTGACTTCATGGTGTTGTCCTTTCGGCCGGCCGCTTACTGCGAACCTGCGTTGGGGGTATTGAGGTACGGGAAGCCGGAGAGGAAGGGAACGACAGCCTGGTCAACCGCGTCATGCACGTCCAGCGAGGTGGCGCCGGTGGGCACGCTCGAGGGCTTGCAGGCCGAGGTGATGCCGGCCACGCCGGGGATGCTGTTGAGCTTGAGCACGTCGCCGTCGCCGTTGGCCATGCACAGGCCGCCGAGCATGGCAACCAGGGCGATGTCGACCACGTCGTCCTTGGGACGGCGGCCGTTCGGGAAGCCGGCGAAGTCGGTGCCGGCCGGGCTCATCTTCAGGCTGCCGACGATGGCCAGGCGGTTCTGGGTGGCGAATGGCACCGGCGCGATGGCGGTGTTCAGGCGCAGCATTTCAGACGGCGTGACGGTGGCGGGCTTGTTCACGCCGGTGATGCCGGTCAGGAACACGGTGGCCAGGTCGGTGCGCGGCACGTTGGTGGGCGCCAGGCCGGCGGCGTTGCCGGTCAGCACCAGGCCCAGCAGCGCGGGCAGCGTCGGGTTGGTCACATAGTCCAGGAACTGTGTGTCGCCAGTGGGCTTGGACGCGTTGAACTTGTCCTTGTCCTTCAGGCCAATCACCACTTCATTGACCAGCGGCTGGCCCAGGCGCGAGACCTGCGTCCATGCGCCGCCGTTCTTGTCGGTGGTCTGGTGGCCCGATGCCGGGGCGCCGGAGAGCACGCGCGCCTGGCGCATGCTGGCCGTGGTCCAGCCGCCGATGACGGTTTCGGTACCCGCGGTCAGGCAGTCCTTGTGGACTTCGACAGCCAGGGAGGTGACGTTCTTGTTCTGGATCGAATTGGCTTGGGCGGCGCCGATGTTGGCCGGGTTGGTGATCACCGCCAGGGGCGCGTTCACCAGGTCGAAGATCGTGCCCAGGTTGACGGCAAAGCCTTCCTGGCGCTGGCCGACAAAGATCCTGCCGGTGCTCTTGCCCGCCGGGCAGCCGGGGATGTTCACTTCATGGATGTGGCGCGAGGCGTAGCCGGCGTACGCGGCAGCGTTGCCCAGGGTCTTCACGCCGATGTAGTCGACCGGCTTTTCGAACAGTGGCGAACTGCTGGCGGTCTTGGTCACGGCCTGCACGGTGCCCTTGCGGCGGTCACCGCGCACCAGGTTGACGGTGTAGGTCTCATTGACGTTGAGGTTGGGGTCGCCACCGACGGAAACGGCGCCGGCCTGGATCAGGGGGATGGCAACGCTCTTCTGGTTGGCGCCGGCGCCAATGGGCAGCGAGATGTTCTTGAGCGTGTTGGTGAAGCGGAACTGGAAGGTCAGGTCTTCCTTCGCATCGCCGTTGTTGTCCACGTGGATTTCATACAGGGCGTTCGGGTCCAGCGAGAAGTAGTTGGGGCCGCCGTAGGCGTCCTGCAGCGGGACGTAGTTTGCGATTAGCGTCACGTAGTCGCTGCGGCCGCCGGTGCCGTTGGCGGCGATGCCTTCGTAGCTGCGGAACATGTAGAAGTCGGTGCCGTCGACCTTGGGGCTGGTCGTGATGAACGGGCCTTCGCGGTGGCTCGATGCAAAGGCTGCGCAGGTGGCCGTCACGGCCAGCAGGGCAAGGCTGAGTTTCTTCATTCGCATGGGGGCTCTCCTGATATGTGAAGTTGGGTAAACGTGTGGAACGCCACGGTGATACGGGTTCTGGAATTGCGTGGATTCAGCAATTGCGGCTTATGTGGCGCGCCTAGTGGTTTTCACTCCAGCTGAATCCACGGGCGCGTTTGCGGCGTAGCACTCTCATGGCTCAGCCATAAGCGGTTAGCATTTGCGCGATGCAACGCTTCACCATTTCTCTGGACGACGACCTGGCCCATGAATTCGATGCGCTGATCGCGCAGCGCGGCTACGAAAACCGCTCCGAAGCAGTGCGCGACCTGATCCGAAACCGGCTGGGCAACGAGGTGCTGGCCACGCCAAAAGCCAGGTGGTGCGTGGCCACCGTGAGCTATGTGTTCGACCACCATGAGCATGCGGTGACAAGCCGCCTGCTGGATATGCAGCACGACCACCACGACCTGGTGGTCAGCAGCCTGCACACCCACCTGGACCACGCCAACTGCCTGGAGACCGTGATCCTGCGCGGCGCCACCGCACCGGTCAAGGAATGCGCGCAGCAGATGATCGCGCTGCGCGGCGTGCGACACGGCCACGTGCAGCTGCTGCCCCTGGCCGAGGAAGACCACGGCCACAGCCACGGGCACACCCCTGGCAGCCACAAGCACCTCAAGCCGGTCAACTGATTTATTTTTGGAGCCCGGTGAATCCACCATCGGTGCGGCCTCGTAAGATAAGCACCGTTT
>CALRME020000250.1:0-5277 GCA_943369045.1 Sphingobacterium thalpophilum | reverse complement strand
CATCATGATCAAAGTCGGAGACACCCTTCCCGCCGTCAAACTGTCCGAATTTTCGGAGGTTGAAGGCAACGGCTGCAGCATCGGCCCCAACCCCGTGGACGTGACACAGGCGGCTGCCGGCAAGACCATTGCCCTGTTTGCCCTGCCAGGCGCCTTCACACCGACCTGTTCGGCCAAGCACGTGCCCGGCTATGTCGAGAAGTTCGACGAGCTCAAGGCCGCGGGTGTTGACGAAATCTGGTGCGTGAGCGTGAATGACGCCTTCGTGATGGGAGCCTGGGCGCGCGACCAGAAGACCGGCACCAAGGTGCGCATGCTGGGTGACGGCAGCGCGGATTTCGCCAAGGCCACCGGCCTGACGCTGGACCTGACCGGCCGCGGCATGGGCGTGCGCAGCAACCGCTATTCGATGTTGGTCAAGGACGGCAAGGTCGCGACCCTGAACGTGGAAGCGCCGGGCAAGTTCGAGGTTAGCGACGCTGGCACGATGCTGTCGCAAGCCAAAGCCTGACGCTCACGTTTTAATAGCTGCTGATGCCCGCCACGCGGGCTCTACAGGCACTTTTACCTCTAGAGGTCGGCCTTGAGATAGTGCGCGCCGGCAATCGGGTTGTGGTAGTAGGGCGGGACCTCTGCGAAGCCCAGGTCCTCGTATAGCGCACGGGCGGCTTCCATGTCGTCCAGTGTGTCGAGCAGCACGCAGTCATAGCCCGACTGCCGGGCAGCGTCCAGCATCGCTTCGGCCAGCTGCCGGCCTAGCCCAAAGCCGCGGAAGGCCTTTCGCACATACAGGCGCTTCATCTCTGCCGCATTCGGGTAGTCGACCGAATCAAGCGGTCGAAGAGCCGCGCATCCCGCCACCTGGCCGTCCACCTTCGCAAGCACCAGCGCGCCTCTTGGAGCGGCATAGTCCCCGGGCAGTGATGCCAGTTCAGCATCGAATTCCTGGAAACACAGGTCTACACCCAGGGCTTGGGCGTATTCCCGGAAGATCTCCCGGGTGACTTCGAGCTCGGCCGGGCCGGACGGCGCATCGATCTGGATTTGGGGCGTTGGCAAGCTACAGGCGTATCGACGGAGGGCCTTGCAGTTTAGCGCCAGGCCCGCGCCCTAGGCGCCCAGCTTGACCAGCCAGGTGACAAAGCCCGCGCAAACGCCGAGAACGGCAAGGGCGAGCAGACGAGAAGCCGTATCGTCACGTGACGAGGTCACCGCATTGGGTGCCATCTTGTCGCCCACCACCATCGGCCGGATCAGGTTGTCCTTTTTCTTCCAGAGGTAGTAGAGGATGGCCGCAACGTGCAGCAGCACCAGCGCGATCAGCACCCACTGCCCCACGTTCTTGTGGTACCAGGTGGCGGCCAGGCCTTTGGCGCTGCTGACGAACTTGTTGAGCGGACCGGTGAAGGAGATTTCGTCGTCGCTGACCAGGCCGGTCGCCACCTGGGCGAGCAGGAACGCCAGCATGGCAAACACCGAGCCGGCACCCAGCGGGTTGTGGCCGATCAGGTGGTCCGGATGCGGCTTCCCGCGCAGGTAGTTGATGACGCTGCGCGGCGAGTAGATGAATGAGGCGAATCGTGACCAGCGCCCGCCCACCAGCCCCCAGACCAGCCGGAACAGCACCAGGGTCAGCACGGCGTAGCCAATCCTGGCGTGCCAGTCAATGGCGGCGCCCCCTACTTTGCCGGTGATGACGAGTCCCAGAACGCAGGCCAGCAGCGACCAGTGGAACAGGCGCGTGGGCAGGTCCCAGACGCGGATCTTGTGAGACATGGTTGTTTTCCTCCTCGAATCGCTGATTAGTAAATTCCCTGAGCCTTAAGTTCCTGCAGAACTTTTCCACGGAATCTACACTCAGCAGGTGTGGACCAGATAACTTTTAACCCACGGAGAAGGAAACCCATGAAATTTGTAGCCTCGTTCGCCATCGCCGCAGCCGCCCTGACCCTGGCCGCCCCGGCCTCGGCCCAGTTCGCCAAGCCGGAAGATGCCGTCAAGTACCGCCAGAGCGCCTTGTTCATCATGGCCCAGCACTTCGGCCGCATCGGCGCCATGACCAGCGGCCGCGCGCCTTACGATGCCAAGGTGGCCGCCGACAATGCGGAAATCGTGGCTGACATGTCCAAGCTGCCCTGGGCCGGTTTCGGTCCCGGCACCGACAAGATCTCCCAGAAGGCCAAGCCCGAGATCTGGACCGAGCAAGCCAAGTTCAAGGACCACAGCGACAAGCTGGTCGCTGAAACCGGCAAGCTGCTGGCCGCTGCCAAGACCAACAACCTGGACAACCTGAAGACGGCCTTCGGCGCCACGGCCGGCGCCTGCAAGGCCTGCCACGACGCGTTCCGCAACAACTAAGCGACCGCAGCAGACAAAAAAGCCCGGTACGACCGGGCTTTTTTCTTGCCGCTGCAGCGCTCAGCTCTCTGCCAGCAGCTTCTCGATCAACTGATGGAGCTCGGGAAAGTTGGGTTCGCCCACGTAGCGTTTCACGATGTCGCCGCGCTTGTTCACGATGTAGGTGGTCGGCGTGAGCTGCACGTCGCCCCAGGCTTTGGCGACGGCGCCGGTATTGTCGATGGCCACGTTGAATGGCAGCTTGCGCGTCTGCGCGTAATTGACGACATAGCTGGGCGGGTCGTAGCTCATGGCCACGGCAAGCGTGTCGTAGCCCCTGGCCTTGTACTTGTCGTAAGTCGCAATGACCTTGGGCATCTCGGCCACGCAGGTGGTGCAGCTGGTAGCCCAGAAATTGACCAGCGTGACCTTGCCTTTCAAATCGTCAGTCGTTTTCCTGGAGCCGTCGAGCAACACGAATGTCGAGGAAGGCGCAGCCGACGCGCCGGAGGTGAAAAAGACACCCGCGCCAATTGCCAAGACGGCAACGGCTGCGGCAACATAGAGAAATTGCTTTTTCAACACAGGACTTCCATGGATCGCCGCCAGTTTAATTGCACTACCGCCTCCGCGCTCGGCCTGCTGTCAATGGCCGCATGGCAGCAAGCCCATGCGATCGCGCTGAAAGACCTGAGCAACGCCGAGGCGTCGCAGGGGCTGAAAACAGCCCTCGAGCAGGGTGCACTGGCGGCGGTGAACCTGCTCGGCAAGACGGATGGATTCCTTGGCAACCCAAAAGTTCGGATTCCCCTGCCCGGTTTCCTGGAAGATGCCGCCAAATTCATGAAAGCCCTGGGCCAGGGCAAGCGCATCGACGAACTGGTCACCTCCATGAACCGGGCCGCGGAGACCGCCGTCCCCATGGCCAAGGACCTGCTGGTCAATGCCGTCAAGACCATGTCGGTCACCGATGCCAAGAACATCCTGACCGGCGGCGAAACCTCGGTGACGAACTTTTTCGCCGAACGCACCCGCAGCCCGCTGGCCGGCAAGTTCCTGCCGGTTGTCACCAAGGCCACCGAGAAGGTCGGCCTGGCCGACAAATACAACCAGATCGCTGCCAAGGCCTCGGGCATGGGCCTGGTGAGCAAGGAAGACGCCACCATCCAGCACTACGTCACGCGCAAGTCGCTCGATGGCCTGTACCTGATGATTGGCGAGGAAGAAAAGAAGATCCGCCAGAACCCGGTGGGCACCGGCAGCGCCTTGCTGCAGAAGGTGTTCGGCGCCCTGAAGTAGCCCGCTTGCCGGGGCCGGTTCAGATGCCCTTGGCCAGCTCCAGCACCAGCACCGACGGCAGCTGCGCCTTGAGTACGTCGCGGCTCACCCGCGTGATGCTGTCGCTCATCCAGCTGGCCAGCTCGAAGGTGTTGGACTCGCTGGCGATCTCGATGAACGGGAAGTTCACGTCGGTGCGCACCAGGTCCTGGCGCAGTTCCTCAAAGCGGTAGTCGCGCAGCGCCTCGTCGATGACGATCAGGTGCGGCTGGTCCAACTCGCAGAAGCGGATGGCCTGCAAGGTGGTCGGGGTGCTGTCCATGATCAGGCCCATGGACAGGCAGATGGTCTTGATGTCCTGGCGCAGCCGGTCGTCGGCGGTGACCAGCAGCACGCGATGTCCGGCCAGCGGTTTGGACTCACTGTGCATCGACGAATCGCCGCCGCCGTCCACTTCGATGGCCGTCAGGCCTTCGAGCTGCTTGACCGTGCGGGGGAACTCGATCATCACGATGGCGCCATCGGGCGCCGGCGCCCGGTCGACCATGACGCCCATGGTCTGGGCGATCTGGATCATCAGGTGCCAGCACAGGCTGTCCTGGTCGGGGCGCAGTTCCTGGGTGGACCGTGACGCGACGGTGTCATTGGCCTTGAGCACCAGAACGGCGTGCTCGGGCCAGTTCTTGATGTCCAGCGACACCACGATGCGATGACCCTGTTCGGCAGCCCAGTCGACGGCCGCCTCGATCAGGCCGTGCAGCAGGCCGGGATCGACGATCACCTCCACAGGCCTGATCTGCCGGTAGACCTCGATGCCGCTGGACTGGAAAAAGCGGGTCCGGTCGTCCAGCGCGGCGTGAACCATCTGGCCCAGCTCAAGGCGTTCGTGCGACTGGCGCAGCCGCCCGCCAGCCAGCCGGGAGATCTGCTGGCTTTGCATTGCCACCTTCTGGGCAGCGTCCATTGCACGGGTGAGCGCCTGCATGTGCACGCGTGACATGTGGCGCGTGCGGGTGAATTCCTGCATCACATCCTGCATGGTTGAGACGGCCGAGGACAGCTGCGCGCCAATGATGCCGGGCAACAGCCAGGCCGGCGTGTCGGGCGCGACTGCGAGTCCGCCGTCGGTGACAGGCGCCGGCGCACTCTTGTTTTTTTGTTGAGCGGATTGCATGGAAAAGGCCCCCTTGCTGGCCACCGGGAAATTGCACCGGCACATGAAACACTTACTTACATTTTTGCACAAATGGTAAGGTTTGCAAGGCTTCCAGTCAGGTTTGGGCGAAGAAGTTAACGCTTTGCCGCTACTGATGAGTTGGTATGGCAGGCGCCGCGGTCATTTCCCTGGTGCGCAGTCAGATCGCCTTGGCCTGCTTCAGTTCTTCCAACTCCGCGCGCGTGCGGCCCAGCAAGCCGCCCAGGACTTCCTGCGTGTGCTGGCCTAGCAGCGGCGGCGGCAGGTCGGTCCGCACCGGCGTCGTACCCAGTTTCATCGGGCTGGAGACCAGCCGCAGGTCCGGCTGCAACGGATGGTTCCAGTGGGTGACCATTCCCCGCGCCTGCACATGCGGGTCGGCAAAGACTTCGGCGATGTTGTTGATGGCGCCGCAAGGAACCTTGGCGGCCTCCAGCGCAGGCAGCCAGTCGGCCTTGCGCCGCGTC
>CALRME020000249.1:0-5282 GCA_943369045.1 Sphingobacterium thalpophilum | reverse complement strand
TGGTGCACAACAGCATCGATGGCAAGTTCACCTTCAATCCGCAGGGCCTGATCCAGACCCACCGCGACAGCTTCGACTTCTGGCTCTGGTCGCGCCAGGCGCTGGGAACGCCAGGACTGCTGCTGGGCTGGACCCCCATCATCCGCAACAAGGTGCGCGCCACGGCGGCGGGTAACCTCGCGAAATTCCTGGCAAAGAGCTGAAAGGCGGGTAGCCGCATGGCGTGGTTCGACGGCTTCGAGGAAATCCGGTTCGGTACCGGCGACGCGCAAATCTTTGCGCGTCACGGCGGCAACCGCAGCAAGCCTGCGCTCTTGCTGTTGCATGGCTTTCCGCAGACCCACGCCATCTGGCACCGGGTGGCGCAAAAACTAAAGGACGACTATTACCTGGTGATGCCCGACCTGCGCGGCTATGGCGATTCGTCCAAGGCGCCAGGCGAAGCGGACCACGCCAACTACAGCAAACGGGCGATGGCGCAGGACCTGGTCAAGCTGATGGAGGGGCTGGGCCACAGGGAATTCTTCCTGTGCGGCCATGACCGCGGCGGCCGGGTCGCGCACCGGCTGGCGGTTGACCGGCCGGAACGGGTGCGCAAGCTGTGCCTGCTGGACATCGCGCCCACGCTGGACATGTACGAAGCCACGGACATGCTGTTCGCCCGCTACTACTATCACTGGTTCCATCTGATCCAGCCTTCGCCACTTCCGGAAATGATGATCGGCCCGAACGCAAAGCAGTACCTGCACGCCAAGCTGGGCGGCTGGGGCGTCAAGGGCCTGGCCCACATCGAGCCGCAGGCGCTGGCCGAATACGAGCGCTGCTTTTGCCGCGCCGAATCCATCCATGCCGCCTGCGAGGACTACCGGGCCAGCGCCGGCATCGACCTGGACCATGACCGGGAGAGCCGCGCCACTGGCGCCAAGGTGCAGTGCGGCATGCTGGTGCTGTGGGGCGAGCAGGGCGTCATCGACAAGCTGTTCAAGCCGCTGGCGCTGTGGCGTGCCCAGGGCGCGGCGCGGGTGGACGGCTGGTCGGTTCCTTCGGGGCACTACATCCCCGAAGAACTGCCCGATGAGACTGCGGTGGCACTGCGGCAGTTCTTTGTGTGATTGCAGGCATGGCAACTGACATGAGGCCGTCAGCAGCCCGGCGCAGACTGCCTTCATGAACAGCCCCAAGCCACCGCCCAAACCCTGGCGCGAGCGGCTGGCCGCCTACAAGGGCCTGCCAAAGGTGCAACCGATCCCCGAACGCATGCGGGCAAAGCACGGCGAAGGCACCATCGCCATCCCCTCGCCGCAGGAAGTTGATGCGGCGATCCGCCAGTTGCCCGAACGCAGCCTGGCGACCATGGAACAGCTGGGAGCGCACATCGCCCGCCAGCATGGCGCCACCATCGGCTGCACGGTCACCACCTCCATCTTCGCCGCCATGGTGGCCAAGGCCGCCGATGAAGACGAGCGCGGCGGCGCTTCGGGCGTTGCGCCTTACTGGCGCGCCGTGAAGAACAACGGCGAGCTCAATACCAAATACCCCGGTGGCATCGACAACCTTATGGCCCGGCTGGAAGCCGAGGGCCACGTGGTCGTGCAGCGCGGCAAGCGCTATTTCGTGGAGAACTACGAGCGGCGGCTCGTGCGGTTCTGATTCAGCGGATCGCCCGGACCGCAGCGACACCCGTCGCGGTGAAATCAGTGAACAGGCCGTCCAGGCCCAGCCGCATGTAGTACTCCATTTCGGCCTGCGGGTCCTTGAAGCCATAGCCACCGGAGTCGTTGCGGAATGTATAGGCATGAACCAGCAAGCCCTTCTGGTGGGCCAGTTCGATCACGCCGGTGCTGCCGTCCACGCGCCGGTCGTTGACGGTGAGCGTGGTGTCGCCGGTGCGCTCGACCCGGTCGTTCACCGTCTTGACCAGGTAGGGCTTCCATGGGCTCACGACATCGGCATAGGTCTTGACGAAGTCCAGGCCGCTGGAAGTCAGCAGGTCGGCGAAGGTGCGCGGGTCGCCGGCCACCACGAAGTCGTAGGGCTGGCGGTAAGGCGCCACCAGCGACAGGCTGCCGTCGTCCCTGACGTCATCGGCATCGACCAGCTGGACGAGGCGGATGTTGGTTTTGGTATTGAGGTACTGCAGGTTGGACACTTCGAACGACTGGATGAACACCGGGGCGGTGCCCGCGTTGCCGTAGGCCGCATGCAGGGTGGCGACCAGTTTGTCTTCGAAGACATTCCTGCCGAACCCCGCCACGCTGGCGTGGAAGGTGGAGTGCTTGATTTCCGGGTAGATGCCGACAGTGCGGCCGGTCCTTGCGTTCTCCGCCTTGACCAGCGCGATGACCTCGTCCAGCGTCGGGATCGTGTACAGGCCGTCGAAGGCTTTGGAGCGGCCGGCCGTGGACTGCACGGCGCGCAGGGTCTTGAGCTCGGCCAGGGTGAACTCGCTCGCGAAATACGCGGTGACCTGGTCGCCGTCCAGGTTCTTCGTTGTCTTGCGGCTGGCGGGAAATTTCGCCGCCACGTCCGTGGTGCCGTCGAGGATGGGCTCGTGGCGCGCGATCATGACGCCGTCCTTGGTCAGCACCAGGTCCGGCTCTACATAGTCGGCGCCCTGCTCCATCGCCAGCTTGTAGCCTTCCAGCGTGTGTTCCGGCAAGGTGCCGGCTGAGCCGCGGTGGCCGACGACCAACGGGGCCTCGCCGGTGAGTGTGTTGAAGGCGCGGCCGCCTCCGCCGCAGGCATGCAGCAGCGCCAGTGCGAGCACGGCGATCAGGGTTCTGGTCTTGTTCATGGATTCCTCCGGTCGTTGTTTGCCACGACTGTCCCGCGTGACGGTGACCTGCATATGACAACCGGGTACGCCAGCCGCATTCCTGCGCTACATTGGCCCCACAACAGGGGACATCACCATGCTGGCCTTTCTCGATTCGCTGTACCCGGTGCGCTATACCGCGCTTGTGCTGAGCGTGCTGGGCCTGGCGCTCAGCTTCATCGGCCTGCTGGCCATGGGCACCGGATGGACGGCGCTGCTGCTGTTCGCGGTGCTGGTCGCCACCGGCATCTACGACGTGCGGCAGACCCGCCGTTCGGTGTTGCGCAATTACCCCATCATCGGCCACATCCGCTTCATGCTGGAGTTCATCCGGCCCGAGATCCGCCAGTACTTCCTCGAGAGCGACAGCGAAGCCGCGCCCTTCTCGCGCTCGCAGCGCTCGCTGGTCTACCAGCGCGCCAAGGGCGAGCCGGACAAGCGGCCTTTCGGCACCCAGCTGGATGTGTCGGCCGAGGGCTATGAGTGGATCAACCATTCGGTCGCGCCGGCGGTGATTGCCTCACATGACTTCCGCGTCACCATCGGCGAGACCCGTGCCCAGCCCTACGAAGCCAGCGTGCTCAACATCTCGGCCATGAGTTTCGGCGCGCTGTCGGCCAATGCCATCCGGGCGCTCAACGCCGGCGCGCGGCGCGGCAACTTCGCTCACGACACCGGCGAAGGCTCCGTCTCGGTGCACCACCGCGCCAATGGCGGCGACCTGATCTGGGAAATTGGCTCGGGCTACTTCGGCTGCCGCAACGAGGACTGCACCTTCAACGCGGACCGCTTCAAGGACAACGCCCTGAACGAGCAGGTCAAGATGATCGAGCTCAAGCTCAGCCAGGGCGCCAAGCCAGGCCACGGTGGCGTGCTACCGGGGCCCAAGGTATCACCCGAAATTGCTGCGGCGCGCGGTGTGGCGGTGGGCGTGGACTGCATCTCGCCGTCATCGCACAGCGCCTTTCGCACGCCGATCGAGATGATGGAGTTCATTGAGCGCCTGCGCACGCTGTCCGGCGGGAAGCCGACGGGCTTCAAGCTGTGCATAGGCCACCCCTGGGAATGGTTCTCCATGGTCAAGGCCATGCAGGCCACGGGCATCACGCCGGACTTCATCGTGGTTGACGGCGGCGAAGGCGGCACCGGCGCGGCGCCGCTGGAATTCACCGACCACGTGGGCGCGCCGCTGCAGGAGGGCCTGCTGCTGGTGCACAACACGCTCAAGGGCGCCGGCCTGCGCAGCAAGATCCGCATAGGAGCATCGGGCAAGATCGTCAGCGCCTTCGACATGGCGCGCGCGATGGCGCTGGGCGCCGACTGGTGCAATTCAGCGCGCGGCTTCATGTTCGCCTTGGGCTGCCTGCAGGCCCAGACCTGCCACACCGACCACTGCCCGACGGGCGTGGCCACCCAGGATCCGGTGCGCCAGCGCGCGCTGATCGTGCCCGACAAGACCGAGCGGGTGTTCCATTTCCACCAGAACACGCTGGCGGCGCTGCGCGAACTGGTCCAGGCCGCGGGCCTGAACCACCCGCGCGAGATCACGGCCGACCACATCGTGCGGCGGGTCAACGAAAACGAGGTTCGCCTGCTGGCGAACCTCGTTCCTCAAGTGGCCGAAGGCGCGTTGCTCGACCGCGATGTGAGCGGCCTGCACAACGTCTACAAGCTGTACTGGCCGCGCGCGAGCGCGGACCGGTTCAGCCTGCAGGCTTAAACGTTGGCGATGGCGACCGAGCGCGTGTTGAGGTAGGCCTCCATGGCTTCCGGGCCGCCTTCGGAGCCGTAACCCGAATCCTTGAGGCCGCCGAAAGGCATTTCCGCATTGGGCAGGGCGGGCATGTTGATCCACATCATGCCCACCTCGACGCGGCGCGACAGCAGGTCGGCGTTCTTGAGCGAGCGGGTGAAACCGTAGCCGGCCAGGCCGTAGGGCAGGCGGTTGGATTCAGCAATCGCCTCTTCCAGCGTGTTGAACGGGCGGATGGCAGCCATGGGGCCGAAAGGTTCGTCATTGAACACCTTGGCTTCCAGCGGCACGTCCGTCAGGACGGTGGGCTGCCAGAAGTTGCCTTCGCTGCCGATGCGCTCGCCGCCGGAAGCGACGGTGGCGCCGCTCCTGACGGCGTCCTGGGTGAATTCGGCCATGGCGGTGATGCGGCGCGGATTGGCCAGCGGACCCATGGTCGTGCCTTCGGCCGAGCCTTCGCCGACCTTCAGGCCCTGGGCGTACTTGACCATGGCGGCGGCGAATTCGTTCTTGATGCTCTCGTGCACCAGGAAGCGGGTGGGCGAAATGCAGACCTGGCCGGCGTTGCGGAACTTGGCAGCGCCGGCGGACTTGACGGCGAGTGCGACGTCGGCGTCCTCGCAGACGATCACCGGTGCGTGGCCGCCCAGCTCCATGGTCACACGCTTCATGTGCTTGCCGGCCAGGGCCGCCAGCTGCTTGCCCACCGGGGTG
>CALRME020000248.1:0-5287 GCA_943369045.1 Sphingobacterium thalpophilum | reverse complement strand
TGGCCCAGACCACCACCGTCCGCTTCCAGAGCACCTGGCCGGCCAAGGACATCTTCCACGAGTACGCCAACGACTTCGCCAAGAAGGTCAATGACATGGCCGGCGGGCGCCTGAAGATCGAAGTGCTGCCCTCAGGTGCCGTGGTGCCCGCCTTCCAGCTGCTCGAAGCCGTGAACAAGGGCACGCTCGACGGCGGCCATGGCGTGCTGGCCTACCACTATGGCAAGAACTCGGCGCTGGCCATCTGGGGCTCGGGCCCGGCGTTCGGCCTCGATTCGAACCTGGTGCTGTCCTGGCACTACTACGGCGGCGGCAAGGCCCTGCTGGAGGAAATCTACAAGTCGATCAACATGGACGTGGTGTCGTTCCTGTATGGCCCCATGACCGTGCAGCCGCTGGGCTGGTTCAAGAAGCCGGTGGCCAAGGTCGAAGACATGAAGGGCCTGAAGTTCCGCACCGTCGGGCTGGCGGTGGACATGTTCACAGAGATGGGCACCTCGGTGAACCCGCTGCCCGGCGGCGAGATCGTGCCGGCCCTGGACCGCGGCCTGATCGATGCGGCCGAGTTCAACAACGCGTCGAGCGACCGCGTGCTGGGCTTTCCCGACGTGGTCAAGAACTGCATGCTGCAGAGTTTCCACCAGAGCGGCGAGCAGTTCGAGGTGCTGTTCAACAAGGCCAAGTACACCGCGCTGCCGCAGGAACTCAAATCCATCATCGACTATGCCGTGCAGGCCGCCAGCGCCGACATGAGCTGGAAGCATGCGGACCGCAATGCCAAGGACTACGAGGAAATGAAGAAAGCCGGCATCAAGTTCTACAAGACGCCTGATGCCGTGCTGCGTGCCCAGCTCGACGCATGGGACAAGACCGTGGCCAAGAAGGCCGGCGAGAACCCCATGTTCAAGAAGGTGATGGACTCGCAGCGCGCGTTTGCACAGCGCACGGGCCAGTGGCACAACGACTACACCATCGACTTCAAGATGGCCTACAACCACTACTTCGCCGGCAAGAAGTCCTGAGCATTTCCAGTCCCCGGTAAACCAGCCAGCCGGGCATCGCCTGGCGGCTGGTTTTGTCTTTCTTGTTTCAGGCGCGGTCCGCCGCGAGCAACCCAATGAATGTCCAACGGCTCCTGCACACCGCTGACACCATCAGCACCTGGATCGGCAAGGCTTTCGCCTGGCTGATCGTCGCGCTGATGCTGATGGTCTGCATCGAGGTTTTCAAGCGATACATCCTGAACGCGCCCACGGCGTGGATCTTCGATGCCAGCAACATGATGTACGGCACGCTGTTCATGATGGGCGGAGCCTACACGCTGGCCCAGGACGGGCACGTGCGCGGCGACTTCCTCTACGGCAGCATGAAGCCGCGCAAGCAGGCAGCGCTTGATCTGGTGCTGTACTTCGTTTTCTTCCTGCCCGGCATCCTGGCCCTGACCTGGGCCGGCTGGATCTATGCCGGCGATTCGCTGGCAATCCGCGAAACCACTTTCAACGCAACACCGCTGCCGGTCTACCCGTTCAAGTTCATCATCCCGCTGGCCGGCGCCATCGTCTTGATGCAGGGCATTGCCGAAATCATCCGTTGCGTGGTGTGCATCAGGACCGGCGAATGGTCGCCGCGCCTGAAGGACGCCGAGGAAAGCGACGTGGTCGAGCAGCAGCTGGCCAACAGCGAATACGTTGATGAGGAATCGCGCAGGCTGGCGATCGAGAATGCGAAGAACCTTGAACAAGCCGCCACGCAGGCACGCATGGGAGGCAAATCATGAGTGATGCAGTTCTCGGCATGACCATGCTCGGCCTGATCGTGGTCGTGATCATGATGGGCTTCCCCACCGCGTTCACACTGATGGGCCTGGGCATGCTGTTCGGCTTTGTGGCCTTCTACGACCCGGGCCAGCATTTCTGGAACAACCGGATCTTTGACCTGATGGTGCAGCGCGCTTTCGGCGCGATGACCAACGACACGCTGCTGTCGATACCGCTTTTTGTATTGATGGGCTACGTGATGGAGCGCGGCGCGCTGGTGGACAAGATGTTCCACAGCGTGCAGCTGGCCTTCCGCCGCGTGCCAGGCTCGCTGGCCGTCACCACGCTCATCATCTGCACCTTCTGGGGCATCGCCAGCGGACTGGTCGGCGCGGTGGTGGTGCTGATGGGCGTAATCGCCATGCGGCCCATGCTGAACGCCGGCTATGACGTGCGCCTCGCCTCAGGCGTGATCACGGCCGGCGGCACGCTGGGCATCCTGATCCCACCCTCGGTGATGATCATCGTGTACGCCGCTGTGGCCGGCCAGTCGGTGGTCAAGCTGTATGCGGCGGCCATGTTCCCCGGCTTTTTCCTGGCCCTGCTGTACCTCATCTACGTGATCGGCTGGGTGCTGATCAACCCGAAGATCGCGCCGCGCCTGTCACCCGAGGCGCAGAAGGTCGATCCCTCGCCCTGGGTCAAGCAGGTGTCGGACACCTATTCACGTTTCATGCTGCCGGCGTTCGCCATGGCCGTGGCAGCCCCCGGCCGGCTTGCCGCCGCCTCCAATGGCGCACGCATCAGCTGGGGCATGCTGCTGCGCGGGCTGGGGCGAAGCCTGGTCCCGGCCTTGATGATGCTGGTGTGCTTCGTCACCGTCTGGTGGTATGTGGTCATCTATTCGCAGAAGGCCGAGGATGCGCCAGTGGCGCAAAAGGCTGCCGTCACGGCGCCCGCAACGACAACCCCAGCAGCGCCATCGGGCGGCCTGCAGGAACCGCCCGGCGCCGGCGGTGTGCAGGAGCCCCCGGGCTCGGGTGTGCAGGAGCCACCCGGCAGTGCGGCCGCAGAGGCCCCGAAAGCAGAAACCGAAACCCTGCAGCAAATGGGCGATAACGTCGCTGCTCCCAAGGCGGAACCGGTACCGCAGGCGTTCTACACCGGCTTCTGGATATCGTGTGCCATCGCGCTGGGCCTGCTGGCCTGGTACTACCTGAAGTTCGATGCAGAGCAGTTCGAGATCCTGGGCATGCTGGTCTCCTCGGTCATGCCGCTGGGCATCCTGACCTTCGTGGTGCTGGCGGTGATCCTGTTCGGCATCACCACGGCCACCGAGTCGGCGGCCGTGGGCGCGGCGGGCGCCTTCCTGATGGCCTGGCAGGCAAAGACGCTGGACTTCGAGCGGATCAAGCAGGCGGTATTCCTCACGGCCAAGACCACCTCCATGGTCTGCTGGCTGTTCGTTGGCTCGGCCTTGTTCTCGGCCGTGTTCGCCCTGCTGGGCGGCCAGCGCGTGGTCGAGGAATGGGTGCTGTCGATGAACCTGTCGCCGCTGCAGTTCCTGCTGCTGTCCCAGGCCATCATCTTTGTGCTGGGCTGGCCGCTGGAGTGGACGGAAATCATCGTGATCTTCGTACCCATCTTCCTGCCGCTGCTGACGCACTTCCAGATCGACCCCATCCTGTGGGGCGTGCTGGTTTTCGTCAACCTGCAGGCGGCCTTCCTGTCGCCGCCAGTGGCGATGTCGGCCTTCTACCTGAAAGGGGTGTCGCCATCGCACGTGACCATCAACCAGATATTCGCGGGGATGATGCCCTACATGCTGATCGTGATCCTGTGCATGGTGCTGATGTACATCTGGCCCGGCCTGACGCTGTGGCTGCCCAAATACCTGTACGGCGGCTGAAGGCCTGAAAACGGGAAAGCAGTCCCGGAGCGGCTTGCGGAGGCTTTTGGGCCTGCAGGCCGCGCGGAATATGCTTGATGGGAAATGAAGCCGGCGTCCCTGCGCCGGTGGTAACACCCCTCAAGGCGCCAGCGCCACCTCGGCGAGTTCGTACTCCATGTAATGGAACACGCCCGTTTCCACCACCTTGCGCAGCAACTCCGTGGCACGCAGCGTGTCGCCACTAGCCAGGTACCACTGTGCAATGTAGAAATAGGCCTCGCACAGGTTGCCTGCCTCCTCGTCGGGCGAAGGCGACCGGGCAGCGGCCAATACCTGTTCGGGCGTTCGTTTGCCGTGTACCAATTCAACAAGTGCATCCGGCCATTGGCCCGCCAATCTCGGCGGCGGGCCTGCTCCCTGTCCCAGGCGCAGCCTTGCGAGAGCTTGCCAGACGTGCATGAACCCCAGATTGACACCATTCTGGGTTGATTTTTCGGCCTGCAGGAAGTCTTCAAGGGCCTCGGCATGCCGCCCGTTGATGAAGCGCACGTGGCCGCGGCGCAGGTACACGTTGCCGGCGTCCGCGCCCAGTGCCAAGGCGCGGCTGAAGTCAGCTTCGGCTGCGACAAAGCGCCGCTGCCGCAGTTGCAACGCCGCACGCAGCTGCAAGCCATCGGCGCTGGCCGGTCTCAGCCGCAGTGCCTGGGCGATATCCTGGCCGGCGCCCGCCAGGTCGCCCTGTGCCATCCTGGCGTTGCCACGCTCCAGGTAGGCCGCCGCCAGCTCCGTATCGGCCAGGCGTCCGCCATCGATCACCCTTGATGCGGCCTCCGCGCCCTTTTGCAGGCCGGCCATCATCCGCTCACGGTAGGTCAGGCGCGTCTGTGCCTGGCCCACTATGTTGCGCTCGTCGAGCACCAGCACGTCAAACAGCTTCAGGCGCAGCGCCTCGAGGCTGTCGGCGAATGCCTTGATGTCCGCCGGTTCCACTTCGGCCTTCAGCACTTGCAGCTCGGCGGAGAACTGGAATACGTTCCCGCGAAAACTGCGTCGGGTGGACAAGCGAAAGTACGGTGTATCCAGCCGGTCAGAGGCCGGATCCTCCAGCCCGGAGATATTGGCCGGCAACTCGGCTTGCACCTGATAGCGGTGGATGGAGTTGGGCTGCGCCAACCCGAGCGGCAGGAAGCGCCCGCGTTCGGGTGCAGCGCTGACGAGCGCCCCCATGAGCCGGTTCGCGCCGAACCGGGCCACCCACACGTTGCGCTGGACGTCGCGCGTCAAGGCTTTTTCGGCCGTATAGCGCTCATCCACCTCGTACTGGTTGAGTTCCTTGCGGTCGGCCACCTGAGGGTAACCTTGTACCGGCCTGGCCTGGCCATAACGCTGGGTGAAAAGGTCCCCCAGAATCTGGTCCCTCGCCTGCGCGGTGCGGGTGCCCTCGGCACGCCGGGCCGTTTCGGCGTTGAGGTCGTGCAAGATGGTGCGAAGGGTGAAATCGGCCGGCCCATCCAGGCTGGTGATTCGTACCTGTTCCACCACCTCGTCGCGCAGCACGGGCCGGGCATCGCCGAGCGGCTCGAGGTCGGCGGCAGCCGACGCCACTGCTGGCAGTCCCGCACCGAAGCGGTAGATGCCG
>CALRME020000247.1:0-5290 GCA_943369045.1 Sphingobacterium thalpophilum | reverse complement strand
CTGATGGTCAGCGTCAATTACAGCCACTTCATGGTGGAACATTACCGCGGCCATCATCCTCGGGCCGCCACATGGGACGACCCTGCGAGCGCGCGGCGGGGCGAGAGTTTGTGGCGCTTCCTGCCGCGCACACTGGCGGGAAGCTTTGCCAGTGCGTGGCGGCTTGAAGGCCAGAGGCTGCGCCAGTTCAAGCGCGGCTGGAGCGCCAGCCCGCTGGCCTGGTCGTGGGCGGTGAACATCGCCCTCATCGCCGCGCTGGGCCTGGCCGGGCAGGAGAAGATGCTGGTCTTCTGGATAGGCCAGTCGGCGTTCGCCATCTGGCTGCTGGAAACGGTGAACTACATCGAACACTACGGGTTGTCGCGTGCGACATCGCCGGCTGGCCACCGCGAGCCTTTCGGTATGGCGCATGCGTGGAACGCCGACCATGTCCTGTCCAACAGCCTGCTAGCCAACCTGCAGCGCCATTCCGACCACCACACCAAAGCCTGGAAACCATTCGCCGAACTGGAGCCCCTGCCGGGGCCTCAGCTGCCTACGGGTTACGCCGGGTGTCTGCTGCTCGCGGCCATCCCCCCTGTATGGTTCGGCCTGATGCATCGGCGGCTGGACGTGATCCTCAGCCTTCCCAAAGTCGGACGCGACGAACCTTGACAACAAGGCGGGCCGACGCTCCGTCGCAATCCTTCACTCACACAGCCGTCGAATGTCCTCTGGGATGGGCACGGCCCGTATGCCCGGCACATCGCCCTCGCGCCGCGCCGCGAAGATGCGGACCTCGTCGCATTCCATGATCAGATCGGCATCCCGTGTCACCCGGTAGCGCTGCACAAAGCTCTTCCCCCGCCACTCGGCCACGCTGGTGTGGATCTGCAACGTGTCGCCATAGCTGGCGGTCTTGATGAACTTCGCGTGCGTGTCCACCAGCGGCGTGCCGATGATGCCCTGCGTCCGCTCCATCTCATGCCAGGGCGGTACGCCGCATTCGACGAAGAAGTGCCGTGAGGCTGCGTCGATCCAGCGGAAGAAGTTAGGGAACCAGACGATGCGCGCCGGGTCGCAGTCGCCGAACTCGACGCGCTGTGTGTAGATGACTTCCTTCATGCCTCGAGTATCGGCTCAATCACCCTTGATGTTGCGGGCCTTGATCAGCGCGCCGAAGCGGATGCTGTCGATCTGGGCGCGGGCTGCGAAGTCCTGCGGGCTCATGGGCGCGGGCGCGCCACCGATGGCGGTCATGCGCTCGGTAAAGCCCGGCGTGCGCAGGATCTTGTTGATCTCGGTGTTGAGCTTTGTCACCACGGCCGCCGGCGTGCCGGCCGGTGCGTAGAAGCCGAACCAGGTGTCGGCGTCGAAGCCCTTGAGGCCGGCCTCTTCCATGGTGGGCACGTCGGGGAACAGCGGCGAGCGCTTGGGGCTGCCTACGGCCAGCAGCTTGAGCCGGTTGGCCTTGACGTGCTGCAGGCCGATGCCCGGGTCGAACATGAAGTCGATCTGGCCGCCCAGCAGGTCCGTCATGGCCGGCGCCGCGCCGCGGTAGGGCACATGCACGGCGAACAGGTTGGTCTGCGCCTTCAGCATTTCCGCCGCCAGGTGGGGCGAGCTGCCGCTGCCGGGCGAGCCGAAGGTCAGGCGGCCCGGGTTGGCCTTCATGTAGGCCAGGAATTCTTTCGCGGTGGACACCGGCACCTTGGGATGGACTTCCAGGAACACCAGCACGCGTGCCGCTGCGGCCACAGGCACCAGGTCCTTGGCCGGGTCAAACGTCATCTTGGGGTACAGGTGCGGGTTGATCGACACCGTGCCGCCCGAACTCATGAGCAGCGTGTAGCCGTCGGCCGGCTGCTTGGAGACGAAGTCACCTGCGATGTTGCCGTTGGCCCCGGCGCGGTTTTCCACCACCACCGGCTGGCCCAGCACTTCCTGCAGCGGCTGGGCCACAGCACGGGCGATCTGGTCGGCGGCGCCGCCGGGCGGGAAGCTGACGATGACGCGCAGCGGCTTGCTGGGGAAGGCCTGGGCGAAGACGGCTGGCGCGGCCAGGGTCAGGGACGCGGCTGCCAGCAGGGTGCGGCGGGCCAGGCGGGTGAAGTTCTTTTTCATGGCAGTCTCCTTTGGATGTCTCAGGTCGTGATGGTTTTGGGTTTGCGGACGAAGCGGATGGGCTGGGCCTTGACCGGGCGGGCCGGAGCGCCGTGCTGCACCAACGCGGCATCCAGCGCCTTGCCGGCGTCATCAGCCAGGGCGGCAGTGCGCGCGGCGGCGATGGCCTGCGCCGCGGCAGCCGCATCGGCGCCCTGGGCCAGGTGGTCCAGCACATGCAGCAGGTTGTCCTTGCCGCGCTCGTTGGTTGCGCCATAGCCCTTGATCAGGCGGCCGCACAGGGCGATCTCGTGGCCCAATGCCCAGCCGCGGCGGGTTCCGTTGACCACACCGGCCAGCCACTTGTCGATCATGGCCTGCTCGTTGGCGTAGCGGCTGCCGCGCACGCGCAGCCACTTCATCGCGGACAGGGTGCGCAGCGCGAGCATGCCGAAGACCGAGTGCGTGCCCACCTTGAGCGGCAACGCCCAGGGCGTCTTGCCTTGCAGCACGCGCTTGCGGTCCCAGGCCAGCACGCGTGCGGCCAGCGAAGGCGGCAAGAGGGCGGCGAATTCCGGCGCGCCCGGCTTGAAATGGTCATACACCTGCAGCAGGTCGGCATCCTGCGCCTTGACCTCGCCCTTGACGCGCTGCCAGCGGCTGGCCCGGCTCTTCAAGTCAGCGACTCGCACGATGTCGTCGAAAGCCATCCACAGCGCCAGCCAGCGCGCCATCTCGCGCGTGGTGGCAAAGCCCTGTGCGCCGGCCGGGTCGGCCGCGCGCTCCGCCGCCAGCACCTGTTCAAGCCGCTGCACATACAGCGCGGCGTAGTCCGCGCCCTGGTAGTCCAGCAGGCGCGCATGGCCCAAGGCCAGCATGGTATGCACGGAGGGCGGAAATTTGGCTGATAAACCGGGCTGCAAAGCGCATGGAATATGCTTGCCTAGCTCCTGATTCGATAGCAGACTTTCCACCATGGCAGCCTGGGCGCGGGGCTCGGCCACGAGGGCGAAGGCCTTGGCAAAGCCGCGCAGGCTGGCTTCGGCGCTTTTGCCGCCGCCCGCACGCACGACAGCCTCGTAGTCTTCGCGCTTGAACGGGAACAGGCCGCTGCCGGCAACGGCGCCCAGCATCACGGCGCTGACCACGGTGCCGGCCTCGCGCGCGATGGCGCCCATGTCGAACACATGGTGTTCACGGCTGAAAGCCTTGACCACGCCCAGCAAGCTGTCGCTGTCGGCGCGCCCATCGGCCATCTGCATGCGTTCCAGCGCCGTCAGCGTGCGGCTGGTGGAGGTGATGACGGCAGTGCGCTCTGGTGAGCTCATGCCGTTGCCGATCTGGCGCGTGGTTTCCAGCAGTTCGGACGACACGATCGCGTCCAGCGCGCCCGGCACGGGGTTCAGGCTGAACACCGGGCGCTTGCCGCCCAGTTGCGCCAAGGGGACCGGGAACACTTCCAGGTAGTAGGTGGTCGCGCCGGTGCGCTGCGCCACGCCGGGAATCGAAGTGCTCTGGGCCGCGTAGCCGGCGTGGCGGGCGATGTCCACCAGCCATTCGGTCAGCACGCCCCCGCCTTCGCCGCCCAGGGCGCAGATGAGGAGGGTGGTGGGTTGGGTGTTTGTCATGGTGTCAGGCCGGTTGCAGCATCTTCACGAACGCGCCGCGCATGCCGGCGATCAGGCGCTCATGCCACTTGGCGTTCTGGATCACCTCCGCCCGGTAAAACGAAGGGCAAAGCGTCGCCGCATGCGCATTGGCGCCGCACAGCCCGCATCCCACGCAGCCATCGATCACCACGGCCACCGGGTCCACCTTCAGCGGGTCGGGGTTGTCTTTCAGCGTCAACGTCGGGCAGCCCGACAGGCGGATGCAGGCATGGTCGCCATTGCAGACGTCTTCGTCCACGCCGTACTTCACCCGCACCACGCGCTTGCCCTGTTTGAGCAGCGAGGCCAGCCAGGGCTTGATGCGGCGCTGGCGTTCCAGCTGGCATTCGCCTTCGGCCACGATCACCTTCAGGCCGTTGAAGTCGCTGGTGAAGGCTTCCTTCAACGTGGCCCGCATCTTGTCCACGTGGTAGGTGTGGACCGTGCGCATCCACTGCACGCCCAGGCCCTGCAAGGTCGATTCGATGGTGGTGTTGGTGTGCGTCTGGCTCTTCATTCGCTCGCTGGTCATTTCCGCCTGGCCGCCGCCGGGCGTGGAGATCAGCTCCTGCGTGCCGGTGGCCGACGAATAGCCGTTCTTGAAGATCAGCAGCACGGCGTCGTCCTTGTTGAACAGCGCGCTCTGCACGCCCGTCAGCAGGCCGTTGTGCCAGAAGCCGCCGTCGCCCATGATGGCCAGGGTGCGGCGCTGCATCATGGGGGAGACGCCGGCGCGGCTGGCCAGGCTCATGCCGTAGCCCAGGATGGAGTGGCCCATCGAAAAGGGCTCGAAGGTGGCAAAGGCATGGCAGCCGATGTCGCCGGCGATGTGCACCTCGCCCACGTCCTGCTGCGCCAGCTTGAGCGCGGAAAACACCGGCCGCTCCGGGCAGCCTATGCAAAAGCCCGGAGGGCGCGTGGGCAGGGGCTTGTCCAGCAGGGCAGCCACAGCCGTGCGGCGTTCGCGGTTGCCGGCCAGCCAGGCCTTGGCCGATTCGGTGGCCGGGCCGGGCAGGTAGCTGGAGGCGAACAACGACAGACCTTGCGACAGCACTTCCACGCTGTACTCGCCGGCGGCGGGCAGCAGGTCCTTGCCATGCAGCGGCGCCTGGATGTCGCGGCGGCGCAGCAGGGTGGCGATCTCCTGTTCTATGTATTCGGGCTGGCCTTCCTCGACCACCAGCACGCCACGCTTGCCCACGCAGAAATCAGCCACCTGCTGGGGCACCAGCGGGTAGGTGACGTTGAGCACCAGCAGCGGGATGTCGCTGTCGCCAAAGGCATTGGCCAGGCCCAGCTGCTGCAGGCTGCGCATCAGCGAGTTGTACAGGCCGCCCTGCACCACGATGCCGAGGTCGGCGTGTTTGCCGGGCATCAGGTCGTTGAGCTGGTTGTCTTCTATGTATCTGCGCGCGGCCGGGATGCGCTCTTCGCCCTTGAGCTTTTCGTGGCGGAAGGTCACGGGCGGGTGCGCCAGCTTCATGTAGTCGAAGCCCGACGGGTTTTCCATCAGCGCGCGGGTGGAGACGGCCGGCGGCTGGTTGTCTTTGGCCTCGAAG